>CALHRQ010000035.1 GCA_938038175.1 uncultured Granulosicoccaceae bacterium
CTGCTCCAGATCGACACACTCACCAGCAGCCAATGCAGCATGCATGCATGCAGCATCAATCGGCTCAACACCAATAATGCGAACCTCCGGACGAATATATTTCATATACGCCGATACACCGGCAGCGAGACCACCACCACCTATCGGCACAAACACCGCATCGAGCTTGCCCTGGTGCTGCTGGCAAATTTCCATAGCCACTGTGCCCTGCCCGGCAATAGTTTGGGGTGAATCGAAGGGATGAATAAACGCATAGCCACGCTCACTTGCAATTTGATGTGCGTGTTCGAGTGCGGTATTGAAGTCATCGCCATGCAAAACAGCTTTAGCACCCATTGCCCTCACTGCATCCACCTTGATGCTGGGTGTGGTCTGCGGCATGACGATAATGGCGGGTAAGTCGAGCTCGCGCGCTGTCAGTGCAACACCCTGCGCGTGGTTTCCGGCACTGGCGCACACAACACCCGACAAAGTCTGTTGCTGTGAAAGTTGATATATGCGATTGAACGCACCGCGACACTTGAAGGAGAATATGCTTTGCTCGTCTTCTCGCTTTAGCAGCACGCGATTACCCAGGCGCTCGGAAAGCAGAGGAGCTTCGTGCAAGCGCGTTTCAATACTCACGTCATACACCCTCGCGCAGAGGATGCGTTTGATATACTCTTGATGAAAGTCACTCATGTTTCAAAATGCCAGACCCTGGCCAACCTTCGAGCCCCCAATGTACCCGGTTTTTCAGTACTTGGGGTGCCTAATTAAGGTGGCAAATCGGGGTGAGGTTTTAAGCTGCCATCCTTGCCGAAGCCAACTGCATAGCCACCAAGATGAATTCCCTGCGACCACAATCAAATGCACACCACTATTCATAAAGGCAAACAAGCTGCCGCACTCAAGGCCCTCGAATTCGTCACACCCGACTCCATACTGGGTGTGGGCACAGGTTCAACGGTCAATATCTTTATTGATGAGCTGGCGGCAAAAGGCGTCCGGCTTGAGGGTGCGGTTGCAAGCTCGGAGGCCACAGCAGAGCGCTTGCGCTCACACGGTTTCGAGGTACTTGATCTTAACTACACTGGTGGAATCTCTCTCTATATTGATGGTGCAGACGAAGCCAACCCGGCGCTGCAACTTATCAAGGGCGGTGGCGCAGCCCTTACACGAGAAAAAATCATTGCCGCGGCAAGCAAAGAGTTTGTTTGTATTGCTGATTCCAGCAAAGCCGTTGATGTGCTCGGAGAATTTCCTCTACCCGTAGAGGTCATCCCCATGGCACGCAGCTATGTTGCACGCGAACTCATGGCCCTGGGTTCAGATCCCGAATATCGTGAAGCACCCCGCACAGATAACGGCAACCAGATTCTGGATTGTATTGGCTTTTCCATTGATGACCCAATTAGCCTGGAACAACAAATCAACAATATTGCTGGCGTGGTCAGTGTTGGCTTGTTCGCGCAACGGCCTGCCGATGTATTGTTATTAGGGGATGAACAGGGACACGTGGTTACTCAAGCGCGAGAAGTATAACGCGCCATGCAAAAACCTGCGATGGCAAAAACAACAGCGCTAAAATCAAAGCTAATTACTCCGTTACTTTGACACCAGGCTTACTAGCAAACAAATTAAAATAAACTACCCCACAACGGACAGACACCATGAACTACACAGTTTATCTTTCAGGCGAAATACACACCGATTGGCGCGATCAAATAATTTCAGGTGCAAAAAAAGCAGCCCTGCCCATCACGTTTACATCGGCTGTTACCGATCACGCTGCAAGCGATGCTGCAGGGGATGTGCTTGGCGAGGAAACAAGCGGATTTTGGCGTGACCACAAATCATCAAAAGTGAATGCCATGCGTACGCGTGTACAGATAGAAAATTGTGACATTGCTATTATCCGCTTTGGTGATCAGTACAAACAATGGAACGCCGCATTCGATGCTGGTTATTGCTCAGCCCTTTCAAAGCCCTACATAACACTGCATGATGAATCCATTATTCATCCGCTTAAAGAAGTTGATGCTGGAGCCCTGGCCTGGGCACAGACGCCAGAGCAGGTCGTGGAGGTTTTGACTTACGTTACGACCAAATAAACCAGCTAACTGAAAATTGGCAGGAGATATTAATGCAGGTACATTTTTTAAAACGTTAGAGAGGCTTAGCATGATGCACCACTGCCATGCAGATGTGATTACTGCTCTCGAAACCATTTAAGCACTGCCAACATCAATGCTTCATCATTGAAGGCATCAGGTTATAAGGAAGACTCACTCAAAGGTAATTTCATGATAATACTGGTGCCCTTCCCCGGGCTCTCTGCACGCACGTCGCCACCGTGTTGTGTCACAACCTGAGACACAAATGCAAGCCCGAGCCCAATACCTTTAAATTGATTGGCAACCTTGGCATCTCTTTTAAAGCGCGTAAAGAGATCACCCATCATAGCTGGATCAATACCCACACCCTCGTCTCTGACGGTCAATCGAACCAGAGCACCCTCACGTCGAGTCTTGATCCAAACGCGCCCGCCTTCTGCTGAATACTTGATGGCGTTGCCAACAATATTGGCAACCGCACGCTCAAGCGATACTGCATCGCCATCCATCCACATATCATTATCTGAGGTATCTAACTCAAACTGTATTCCCCGACTACGCGCCTGTGGCATCAATTGATCGAGTGCATTGTCGACTGTGGCATTAAACAGAACCTCTTCAAACGATTCGGCCGTGAGTGAATCAGCTCTGGCGATATTCAGTAGATCATCCATCATGCGAAGGCTGCGATGAATATTTGCTTCTATTCGCTCAGCCAGCTCTGTTGGGATAGCCTCCTCATCATCTTCATCGCCCTCAAGTAGATAGAGCGCCGATATAAGCGGTGAGCGTAGATCATGTGACAGGTAGTCCACCATTTCTGCTCGACCACGTTCCGCGCTCCTGATCTCACTGACATCGATAATGGAGGCGCACACCAGACGATCAGCGATACTGGTACCAACTGTATTGAAATTGATGATCAGTTCGCGCTCACTATTGACGTAAGTGACCTGCCACTGCCTTGCATCCAGTATGAGCTCCTGCATGCGCTGAGAGCCATCCTCTTCACCTTGTGGCGTTACCATCTTAATGAAGTCAGCAAGCAACGATTTACGTGGCATAGAATCGATGAGCTTAAACGCCAGCTCGTTACCCCGTATCAATTCGCCAGCGGCATTCCAAACCAGAAAACCTGCCGGGCTACCCTCTAACATTGAATCGCTGAAAGTACTGAGATAACGAAGCCAGGCAACCTGATCGCTAAGCTTGAGTGTATTTACCTGTAAACGCTCTATGGACCCTGAAAATGCCACGGGCTTGCTGCGAGACTGAATGCGTGCAAGCGTGTCAATAAATTCGGTTACATCCTCGGCAATTGCTGGATCAGAGATGGCGACACTGATTTGCAAACGGCCCGCTGTTGGAAAACGTTTACTGTAAACATTTTGCTGACGTACCCACTTATTCATCGGAAACGCATCGGTTTTTATAGGCAATGGTGTTCCGCTATTAAACTGCTGCCCCTTAGCGCTGAAGTACCAGGAATCTATAGGCAGATGCCGCTGCGCATTACGAAAAAATTCAGCGAGTAAATCGTTTGCTGTGTTATCCGCTGGTACAACGCTCTTGAGGATAGCCGTTTCATTTTCAATAAACCGATTAAGGTAGTTGAGTCGATTCCAGCTCCAAAGAATGTAACTGAGAAAAATGGGTACACTTGCAGAGAGCGGGGCAAACCACAGATGCGCAAAGCTGTAAAGTAAATAACTTAACAAGATAGGTATGGCAGAACCCACTATCGCAATCAGAAGCGCCCATTGTGGTCGTGCTTGCGAATATACAATAAGCATCAATGGCAGTAACAGCAGCGCGACAATCACCACGACATGATTACCAACGCTAATCACCAGCACATTGTCTTCCAGCGCTGCATACACATTGGCATGGATTTCCACACCTGGCATTGGCTGATCAAGTGCCGATACTGGTGTCGGCAACACATCCAAAACACCGGTGCTGGTTATACCAACAAAGACGACCTTGTCTTTAATCGCCTGCTTTGGCAGTCGCCCACTAATAATATCGGCCGCAGAAAAATTGGGAATCGTACCCTTGGGGCCATAGAAAGGCACCAGAACTTCATTGTCCTGCTCCCACTGATTTGAAAAACCACTGGCGTTAATGCGCGTACCAGGCAACAGGTCGCGCTCTTCATCATTTAAACCTGTCAGATCTGCATAGGCCGCCAGAGACAATGACGACCAATGTGGGCTATTGAAACCACCTTTCAAAAAAACACGACGAACAATACCGTCACTGTCTATGGGCAGGTGGATATGGCCAAGTGCATCCACGGCCCGAGTCAGCACTGGCACAGGCAACTTCTCTTGTGCCTCCTGCCCCACTCTTGCCTCTGTGAGTACCGGCATGTACACCTTGGACAGTTGACTTATGGCATCTGCAAGACGCTGATCAACATCAAATTGGGTCGCAGGCTCTACATACAGCACATCCACAACGGCCGCTTTGACTTCATAGCGAGCAAGCTGCTCAAATAGTAGAATTTGGATTTCTCGTGGCCATGGCCAGCGACCGAGCTCGCGTAAACTGGCAGGATCAATAGCCGCAATAGCGACGGAGTCAGGTGGTGCGGATTGATTAAGCCTGACCCAGCTATCGTGGAGCAGCTGGTCGATTTGATGTGTAGCGCGACTCCAGTTAAGCGCCCACGTTAGAAGGACCAGCAGGATAAAGAATCCTGCCAGCCATAGTATGGTTATGCTGCGGCGAGTTGAAGTTGGCGCTATCGCCATACGTTAGTCGTTACTCGTATGCTCCTCAAGCCGATAGCCGTGCTGATAAATGGATGTTAGTTTCCAGCGTTCAGAGGCAAGCAGTTTGAGTTTTTTACGCAAACGGCTTGCATGTGTATCTACCGTGCGAGTGTTGAGTTCGGCCGATGTACCCCAGACTGATGTCAGCAAATGCTGACGTGACAGAACACGCCCCCTGTTACGGAACAAAAACAAGGCAAGTTCATATTCTTTCTCTGTCAGTTTGATCAGCTCGTCATTCAGACGTACTTGCCGGTTTGAGGTATCAAAAGTATACGGCGGACACTCTAGCATCTCTGTTTCTGGCTGCGCTCTGCGGGCAAGCGCGTAAAGACGCGCCATCAATTCATGCTGCCGGACTGGCTTCGCCAGATAGTCATCTGCACCAGCTTGCAAAGCAGTTACGATGTCTTCTTCAGCTTGTCTTGCGGTGACGAAGATGATAGGTATATCACTGGTGAGTGTTTTACGAATCCAGTGCAGAACCTCCAAACCAGAACTGCCGGATTCGAGTGTCCAGTCCAAAACCACGACGTCGTAACTGGATTTTCTAAAGGCGCGCTGGAAGTCCTCTGCGGTATTGAATACACCACAATGGTAGTCCTTTCCTTCTATCCAGCTACTTACTCTGGCCGCTTGCTCGTCATCATCTTCAAGCAATGCGATGCGAAGTTTTTGTCCTTCTGACATGCGTTGTCGATCTCCATGTTGTACTGTTTTGGCGCAACAAAATTTAACGCCATAGCCGGTCTGTAAAGACATGCTCAGTGTATATTGAGTAGATACTCCTATTTTGCCTTGTTTCACGACTGTCTGGGAACTATTTACATCACGCTGGATGTCGCTTAAACGATAAAAAACAGTGAAAAATACCGTAAGCTATTGTTTTTATTGTATTTAGAAAGTAGTTGGCCTGAGACGGCTCAAGCAAACGCCAGATCAATAACACCACTAAAACGGGTTAGCGAGCCTTCTACATGGGCTTATCAAGCGCAAGATCAGCACTGGCAACCGGGTTGAAGTAGTGACGACCACCTTCAAGCGCACTGATTTCACTGATCAAGCGCTGGACATCTGTGGGGTTATCCGCAATGTTGATGTCGCTGGCGTTGACGATTAGAAGCGGGGATGCCGTATATTCGTGAAAGTAACGCTCATAGATTGTAATAAGCTGTTGCAGATAATGGCTATTGATTGCTTGCTCATGTGACACACCTCGCCGCTCAATACGCTGAATCAGTTTCTCCAATGGCGCTTGCAAGTAAATAACGAGATCCGGTTTGGGGCACTGCGCGCTGATGCGATCAAATATGCGTGTATACATCCACCACTCATCTTCATCCAAAGTGAGTTCAGCAAACAGCCTGTCTTTATCCAGAAGAAAATCTGAAACCATGGGTTTAGTTGGTCGCATCACTGCTGGGTTTTGCAAAACATCCACCCGGCTTAACAGAAAATGCAGCTGCGTATGCAGTGCGACCTCAGCAGGTTCTTTATAAAACTGCTTAAGGTACGGATTGGTAGTTTCTGTATCACGAACAAGATCAGCTGAAAAAGCATCAGCAAGAATTTTTGCTAATGTTGATTTACCAACCCCAATTGGGCCTTCAATGGCAATAAATTGATGTTTCATGCTTTCGCAGTGTGCACGCTGATTCCGAACTTTGGACACTCAGCCAACAAATCCTCAGCTGCCCCAAGCCCTGGAATAGTGATGTCGGGAGCAATT
Source organism: uncultured Granulosicoccaceae bacterium (assembly GCA_938038175.1). Classification (GTDB taxonomy): domain Bacteria; phylum Pseudomonadota; class Gammaproteobacteria; order Granulosicoccales; family Granulosicoccaceae; genus Granulosicoccus. Next base: position 6,603 of record CALHRQ010000035.1, read on the forward strand.
TCGAGTAGAGGTACAAGCACAAATGATCGCACTGCAATACCAGGGTGAGGAACACTCAAGTATTCAGTGCTGATTTGCTCTGCACCGTACAACAGTATATCCAGATCGAGCGTTCTTGGCCCCCAACGCTCTCCAGTGCGGACCCTTAGCTGATCTGTCTCAATCTGTTGCAGCTGTTTTAACAACACATGCGCCTCAAGCGCACAATCGAACCCAATAACGGCATTTAAATAATGCGGTTGATCAGCTGGACCAAGCGGTTCGGTTTCATATACTGAGGAGATGACACAGTTGCTGCAGCCTGGCAAAGCGTTAATGGCTTCGCTGGCAATGACAATGTTGCGCTCGCGCTCACCCAAATTACATCCCACACCAACGTAAACACGCAGCAATTCAGAGCTAGTCACCTTGTTTGTCATGCTTAGCCTGGCTGTTATTAGCTGCAGGGGAACGTCGTTTGCGATTATTGTTTCGACGCGGCCGCCTTTTTTTCGACTGTGGCTTTTTATCCTTCGACCAGATGCCAAAAACAACGGGTTTACTCTGTGCCGCCTGAGACTGACCTTCTTCGTCCAGCTCCTGTACCTGCGTCCACCAGTCAGCAAGCTGCTGCAATCGCGGGTCGATACTCGAACGCAGACATAAAAAATCATAAGCTGCACGAAAGCGACGGTTCTCCATCAGCTTTAACGAACGACCCCCACGCCATTGCTCCAGCCTTGGTTGCAGTTGCCAGATTTCCCGCATTGGCCCTGAAAAGCGCTTTGGAATGCTGATCACCTTGAGCTGCTCAGACATCACCTCATCGCTGGCTTTTTTAAGGCTCTCGGTAATGGGCATACCCGACTCGGCAAAACGCTTGGCACGCTCTTCTACGTCTGGCCACAACATAAATGCAAGTAGATAAGCTGGCGTGATTGGCTTTTCTTGCGCAACCCTTTTATCGGTGTTAGCCAAAGCTTCATTTAGCATTTTTTCAAAAGCTGCTTTGCTGCCAGCTCCGTACACATCAGATTCGGTGTTGGTGTTTGCACCTGTATCTGCACCTTCACTTAACTCAGCTTGATGCACTGATGTATCGTCATCAAAACGTTTTGCAAGTAAAGGAAACAGGTATTGCAATAACTGATGATCACAGATGGCTTTGAAACTGCGTAAGGCATAACCACCTTGAAACAGTTTCAACACCTCTTCAAACATGCGAGCTGGTGGCGTGTGCTCAAGTGCATGCGCTGTGCTCTGCATGGCGTCAAGCGTTGCGGGTTCAATATCAAAATCGAGTTTGGCTGCTAGCCGCACAGCGCGCAAAACCCGCACCGGATCTTCTTCGCAGCGAGTAACCGGATCACCGATTAAACGAAAAAGACGATTGTCTATATCTTCCAGGCCACCAACGTAGTCCACAATCGTCTTATCAGCAATATTGTAATAGAGCGCATTGACTGAAAAATCACGACGTAGCGCATCCTCTTCTATGCTTCCGTAGACATTGTCTCTGACAATGCGACCCGACTTGCCCACTTCACCGCCATCACCTTTATCGTGAGAAGCTCGGAATGTGGCCACCTCGATAATGTCGCGCCCAAAGACTACATGCACCAGCCTGAAACGCCGGCCAATAATGCGCGAATTTCGAAAAAGTGCTCGTACTTCTTCGGGGCTTGCATCGGTGGCAACATCAAAATCTTTTGGCTTCAAACCCACTAGAGCATCGCGCACGCCACCACCGACAAGATAAGCTGAAAAGCCTTCCTGATTTATACGCCTGAGTACTTTGTTGGCATTGGCGCTGATGACTTTGCCCGATACAGGGTGATCGGACGAGGCTACAATCAAAGGCTCAGGTAATGGCTGAGGCTCAGAATATTGAGACTTACCACCTCTTTGCACATCAGTTGATGCGGGATTGCCGCCGAGCGCTGATCGGGTTTTAGCGATCATGGATTTGGAAAAACCGCTTATACGCTTAAGCAATCATGCCTCCATAAACACGGATTAATCATCTTGTATTGGTGTTTCTTGATCATCATGACCCTTTGTTGATTCTGCTTCTGCCGCGTCATTCACATTCTGGAAGCGGATTATTTGTCGTCGTTGTTTCTTGGTTGGGCGTCCGACACCGGCCAAACCGACGTGCAACTGCCGTTCAATCCGAAGCGAGTCGCGAGCTTGATCTCTGGCAGCAATGCTCTCTTCGCTTTCCTGATACAACAGGGCCGCTTCACTGGCTGGACGGCGTTTGTCGTTTAACCCCAGCACCGTTACATCAAAGCGATAAGGTGGCTTTTCAATTTGAACGGTATTGCCAACCTGTAGCGTGCGCGAGGGCTTTATTCTTTGACCATCAATTCGTACGCGATTTTTTGAAATAGCATCAGCTGCGATAGATCGGGTTTTAAAAAACCGCGCGGCCCAAAGCCATTTGTCCACACGCAGCTTTCCTTTCGATCCGGAGTCTGCTTTTGTTACAACGTCACTCACAAGCGGTAAACTTCAGGTACCGCAACAGTTAACCATAGAAACCCTGAAGAAAATGAGCATGCTCGTAACAGTTTACCGAAGCTCTGTAAAAGAAGGCTTATATGTTTATATGCCCAGCGAACAATCACTGGATGCGCTGCCAGAGTCGGTGAAAAAACAACTCGGAGATGCTGAGCTTGCGCTAGAATTCGACATTGAGCAAAGAGAATCACTGCCCAACGCAGAAAAATCTGTGGTTTTAGAAAAGCTTGAATCACAGGGGTTTTATATTCAGATGCCCAGGGATATTGAAGCACTTCTGGCAGGCGTGGGCAACGACACAACAAAAAAACAATTAGAGTAGAGGCCGCTGAGAAAGCCGCGGCCCCTTGAAAAAAATCATAGCGAAGCAAGCGTGAATGCCAATGTAAAGGCGTTGACAAAATGTCACGCTCGCCCAATGGAAAAACCTATTCCGGTAAAACTGTTCGCAGCTCGCCATCCTGAGATGAAAAATAGGCTGCCAGATCGTCTATCTGCTTATCGGTTAACTGTGCCGCAAAACCAGACATAATCGCGTTTTTACGCACACCAGAACGATAATCTTTAAGTGCACGGACAATATAACTTTCATATTGGCCAGCGAGCTTTGGATTGGTGGGGATAGACGAATTGCCGTCAGCACCATGGCAAGCAGCACAAACCGCTGAGGCCTCTTTACCTGCCGCTGCATCACCCGCCAGCACACCGGCGGACGTGACTAATCCGACGACAACAACGGCTGTTGCAAGCAAGGATTTGAATTGTGAAGCGTGCTTAGTCATTATTTGCCACCCTTGCTGGCAAAGTATGCCGCTATATCTTCGATATCCTGGTCAGTGAGTAACGAGGCGTTGGCTTGCATAGTTTGATGCGAACGTTCCTTACTGCGATAGGCTTTTAGTGCCGCAATGAGATATATCTCATGCTGACCACCAAGCCTTGGGACATGATATGTCGGATACGTGTTGACGTAATGTTTGACACCGTGACAGCCAAGGCAAGTGTAAGCCTTCTGTGCGCCTGCTGCCGCATCACCCGCTGCAATGGCCATCGATGCACTGCCCATTAGCAACACAACACTCAGTAATAATAAGCTCTGTTTCCAAAGCCGGTTTAGTCGTTTCATCAGCAAATAGTGCCCGTATTTAAATTCTTGGCAAGCCCTGCGCTGCCCAATCTATGTAGTCTAGCCGCAGATTGTCTGCAAGGCTACCTGACTAGGCTTTGTGCAGCGCCATAAACATCTCATTCATGCGCCGGACAAAGCCTGCGCTATCGTCCAGTTGACCGCCTTCGGCCAGCCAGGACTGGTCGAGCAGTAAGCGTGCCCAACTCGCAAATTGGTCTTCATCCGGCTCCTGATCGAGTAGCTTGAGAATCGGGTGATCAGGGTTAACCTCAAGTACGGGCTTGCTATCAGGCACCTCGTGCCCTGCCTGCTTCATCAGCTGCTGCATGTGTACCGCCATATCGCCCTCAGGTAACACGATACAGGCAGGTGAAGAGGTTAGCCGGGTTGACGCGCGCACCTCACTGGTGTCATTTTTCAGCACGTCTTTCAAGCGCTTGATAAGTGGTTCTGCTTCGGCCGCCTTCTCATCACGGGCTTTCTTCTCAGCCTCTTTTTCGCTGTCATCAAGGCCAATGCCGGATAAATCCAGATCGCCCTTTGCCACAGAGACAAATGATTTGCCTTCGTACTCGTTGAGGTACGCCATCATCCATTCGTCAACGCGATCATGCATTAATAAGACTTCAATACCCTTGTCTTTGAATATCTCCAGATGAGGGCTGTTGTTGGCAGCAGTGTAGCTATCAGCGGTGATGTAGTAGAGTTTTTCCTGGCCTGGCTGCATGCGAGCAACGACATCGTCAAGGCTCGCAAGGTCACCCTGCTTATCCGCTTTAGTTGTGTCAAAGCGATATAACTTGGCGACCTTTTCTTTGTTGGCAAAGTCTTCCCCTGGGGCCTCTTTTAGGCACTGGCCAAACTCACCCCAGAAATCATTGTACTTTTCGGGTTCTTTTTCAGCCATCTTTTCGAGCAGTCCGAGAACCTTCTGCACAGAGCCACGCCGGATGCTGTCGATGACTTTACTGTCCTGTAGAATCTCACGCGAAACATTCAGCGGTAAATCATTGCTATCGACTAGCCCGCGCACAAAGCGCAAATATCGAGGCATGAGCTTTTCGGCTTCATCCATAATGAACACACGCTGCACAAACAGCTTTATGCCATTACGTTGCTGCGCAGCATCGTATAGATCAAACGGTGCTTTTTTAGGGATGTACAACAATGAGGTGTATTCTTGCGTGCCCTCTACTCGGTTGTGCGACCACGCCAACGGACTTTCATAATCCTGACAGACTTGCTTGTAGAACTCTTCGTACTCTTCAGCCTTAATCTGCGATTTTGGCTTTGTCCATAGAGCTGAAGCGGCATTGATCTGCTCAAGCTTGGGCTCTGGGGCGGGCTCTTCGCTGTCTTCAGGAGCCGGCGGGAGCTCTTCGAGCATCATGATCGGGAAGGTAATGTGGTCGGAATATTTTTTGATGATACTGCGCAGCCGCCAACCATTCGCAAAGTCTTTGCACTCATCTTTTATGTGCAGAACGACTTCGGTTCCGCGCTGCTTTTTTTCTACTTGCTCGAGCGTATAACCACCCGATCCATCGCTGGACCAGCGAACCCCACTGGCAGCATCGCTACCCGCCTTGCGAGAAATTAGATCGACCTTATCCGCTACTACAAAGGCTGAATAAAAACCCACACCAAACTGACCGATTAATTGCGAATCAACTTTTTGATCTCCGGTAAGAGACTCGAGGAATTGCTTGGTGCCTGATTTGGCAATGGTGCCAATATTGGAGATGACATCGTCGCGATCCATACCGATGCCATTATCCGCCACTGTGATCGTACCGGCTTCTTCATCGAAGCTGACATTTAGCGTCAATTCCGAATCATCTTCGAGCAAAGCGGCGTTAGCGATTGATTCAAAGCGCAATTTGTCACATGCATCGGAGCCATTTGATATCAGTTCACGCAGAAAGATTTCCTGATTACTGTACAGCGAGTGAATCATCAGCTGCATCAGCTGACTCACCTCTGCTTCAAAATGCATATTCTCTTGTACAGCGTTGGATTCGGTTTTTTCACTCATTACTTCATTGCCCCTGACACGTTCGGGTTTTCAAACTGTTTAGTACACGCCGTTGCAAAGGATCACGCACCATGATTCAGCACCCAACGTCCTTAAGTATCACCTTTCTAAGATGGGGATGTGAGGTCACATTTTCCGATTTCAAGACAATAACAGCTATGCAACTAAGACATAGCAAGCGGGTGAATTAATCGAGACCTGAGAAAACCTGAGAAGCCCCATTACAGAGAAGCCCCATTAAAATTGCAGGGGCGAACACACATTAAAAAATGTAAATCGTTCTAATACTCATTACCCGGCCATAGCGTAGCGGGGATTCATCAAGGACAACAGGCCCTGCACCCGCCGCCATATTCGCACCGCTACTTTAGCGATGCGTCACAGCAGGACTTTACCGCACCAAAGGGTGGCGCTGTAAACTAGAGCTTTTCTTTGATTCTTGCCGCACGGCCAGTGAGACCACGCAAGTAGTACAGCTTGGCCCTTCGAACCGCACCACGCCGCTTGACTTCAATTTCTGCAACCAATGGGCTGTATGTCTGAAATACGCGCTCGACCCCTTCACCATGGGAAATTTTACGAACCGTAAACGCCGAATTAAGCCCACGGTTACGTTTGGCAATAACGACACCTTCGAAGGCCTGAAGACGCTCTCGGTCACCTTCCTTTACACGCACTTGTACAACAACCGTGTCGCCAGCCGAGAAGTCAGGAATCTTTTTTTCCATTTGCTCGGCGTTGATTTGATCAATGATCTTGCTCATTTTTTTCTACCTGTTGAGGCTCGGTTGCGCCATCGCGTCCGGCTCGGTTTAATTGTTCAATCTGTTTTCGTTCAGCCACCGAAATAGTCGCATTGGCGAGTAATTCAGGACGACGTTCCCATGTTCTTTTAATTGCAGCATCACGCCGCCATTGTGCAATCAGCTTGTGATCACCGCTCAGCAGTACCGCTGGCACTGAGCGCGTGTCCTCATGTTCAGTTGCGTCACTCGCACCCTCTAAGTCATCCAGCCACTCTGGACGCGTATAGTGCGGATGATCGAGTAATCCATCTTCACCAAACGAATCTTCGGCTGCCGAATCAGGGTGGCCTAACACCCCTGGCAATAACCGGCTTACACCATCGACTATCACCATAGCCGCGACTTCCCCACCACTGAGGACATAATCGCCAATGGATACTTCTTCGTCGATGTGACGCTGGATAACACGTTCATCGATACCTTCATAGCGCCCGGCAACCAATATAATGCCAGGCAATTTGGACCAGTCACGCAGCATTGCTTGCGTTAGTGGTCGGCCTTGCGGCGACAGGTAAATCGTCTTTGCCAAAGGCATCGATTGCTTTACTGCCTGTATGGCTCTGCCCAAGGGCTCCGCTTTCATCACCATCCCTGGCCCACCACCGAAAGGGCGATCATCAACCGTTCGGTGACCATCTACGGTATGGTTACGCGGATTTTCCAGCTGCACCTCAATGCTGCTGTTTTTCACCGCACGACCTACAACGCCTGCCGCCAGAAACGCATCAAGCAACTCTGGAAACAGTGTGACTACGCCAAAGCGCATCTAAAAATCCGGGTCCCAGTCGACGGTGATGGTTTTTTGCACCAGATCAACTGAGGTGATCACCTCTGGCCGCAACCAGGGAATCAGTATTTCCTGTCCTATCTTATCTGGATTGCTGCGCACGCCACTCCCCACGCTGCTATCTGTTCCTCTAGCCATACTGCCGGCTAAATTGCCATCAGGTTGCCGCTCATCTCTCACGACCAGCACATCGTTGGCACCTGTTTCAAAAAGCCGTGACGCTGTACCTACGAGCTGACCACTTAAATCTAAAACCCTGCAACCAACGATATCAGTCCAATAAACCTCACCTGGTTCAGGTTCAGGCAAAGCAGAACGGGGTATCGAAATAGTTAAACCCAGCAACTTTGCAGCTTCTTCGCGAGAATCAACACCGGCTATTTTTGCTACTACATTTTTGCCGACACGCTTTCCATTGGTGACAGTAACTGACAATTTATCAGCGCCATCTCCGAGTAACCAACTCCGGTAATCGACAATGTTTTCGCGCGGCTGAGTGTCAGAATGTACCTTGACCCAGCCACGAAGACCGTAAAACCCAATAACACGACCAAGGATGACTATTTCGTCGCGAATAGTGCCTCCCGTGGCAACCTCAACTGAACGCTTATCAGTAGCACCCTTACCAGCGACATTGCCCCCGGTATGACCTGTGCCCCCGGACGCATCCGAGGTCTGATTAGGCGGCTGCATGCTCCTTGCGATACCCTTTAACGACTTTCCTGACTCGATCACTCATTTGAGCGCCGACGCTGGTCCAGTAGTCGATGCGCTCCAGGTTGATTTCAACCGGGGTTGAATCGCCACGGGC
>CALHRQ010000036.1 GCA_938038175.1 uncultured Granulosicoccaceae bacterium
TCTGTCTGAAGTTGCACAGGTTACTCAAATCAACACGGTAGATTCACCTCGATCAGAACGCAGTTTCGTTAAACTGCTTGACACTGACACTGACACTAACGCAGACGCAGACGCAGACGCAGACGCAGACGTAGACGTAGACACTAACGCAGACACTGACGCAGACACTGACGCAGACACTGACGCTAAAGAATTAACAATATCTGGATTTGAAGCTTCTCCAGAAAAATACAAAGTACGTCCATTATGTAACAAAATGCTTGTAGAATTACGGACTCAACAAGAGCGTTATGCGTTTTTAGAAACTGGCTTAAAACACTTTCCTGATGACCCATTTCTGAATTCACAGCAAGGTAAAATTTGTTATAACCTGCAGCTTTGGATAGAGGCGCAGCATTATTTGCAGCGTGCTATAGAGTTAGATATTCAGGATGCATCAACGTATTTTCATTTGGCTTTGTGGTATCTGGAAAAGGACAATATTCACGAAGCCATCAGTACTATTGGTAAAGCACTATCGCTGAACAAAAATGCGGATCATCTGGGCGTTTTAGTGCGGCTGCTGATGCAGCAAAGACATTATTCTGAAGCCATGCGGCTCAGCTTGCTAGGCTATGAGTGGTTTCCTGCAAACAGCCTGTTCGTTCTGCTGTATGCCGATGCCTTATTTGATGGCGGCAATGAACAAGAGGCGATCGACTGGTGTTTACGGCATATTAAGTCTGATATGGCAAAGGTCGCATATCACAAGCTTTACGAACTTGAGACAAAGCGGGGGGGTCAGGCAGCGGCGCATGCGCATTTTATGCAAGCTATAAAGCTTGAGCTTATTCAATATCCAGACTATCGTCGCAAAGCTTTGCAGCTTCTCTCTACAATGGAATGCGAGCATGCACGCATTTACTTGATGTCACTCTGGGTTGAGTCTTTGCGCAAGATGTTGCCAAGGGTTGCATCTGTCACTGCGGTAATACCGAGCAAGCCAACGCGTGTTGCCATGTCTATATTGGTAAGAGATGAAGTCGACATCATTGAAGCTAATGTTCGCTATCATGCAGCAAAAGGCGTAAGTCATTTTGTCGTAACAGATAATGCGTCAATCGATGGTACCAGAGACGTGCTGGAGGCATTGTCTTCAGAATTTTCCATTGACATTATTGATGAACCTTCCCACACCAAAGATCAGGATCTTTGGGTTACTCGCATGGCCAAACGTGTACAAATTACGGGTGACTTTGACTGGATTATTCACAATGATGCAGATGAATTTTGGGTGCCTGAAGAAGCAAGCATTCCACTCGCTATAGAGGCTACTCTAAAGTCTTCTGGCTGCAAGCCGGATAGTATAGGTGTGCTTTCCTGCCGTCGTTTAAATATGTTGCCTTGTCAGCTTGATCTGGAGAGTACGACATACACGTTTCATGATAATACCCACTGCTGCGTAAAGAATTTTCCACTTGAACCATCGGATCATGTCTGGAGTAATGAAGGTAGTAACTACCTTGCTCGTCTGGTTAGGGATAAAGTACTCACTAAACTTGATGGTTTGCAAACTGTAGAATACGGAAATTATGGGGCTGAGCACGAGTTGTCCAAAACCAACTGCCCACGAATAACGATACTGCATTATCCCATCCGCACGTATCGGCAGTTTGAGAGGAAGGTTGTCAACTATGGTGAGAGCCTTGTCAGAAATACACGCAATAGCAAAAGCTCAAGTTTACATTTTCGTCATTGGTATGATCGTTATCTGCAGGGCAAGCTTGCAAAAGACTACGCACATATGATTTTTTCTGATAACAGCTTGACTGAAATGCTGGATAGTGACTTTGTAAAGATCGATAAACGCGTGGCGGATTATTTTAATACTCATAGCCTGGGTCTCACCTCCTCATCCAAAAAAATAGCCGCTTAGGTATGCACAGGGTAGGGTCTGACACAGAGTTTTACACCACTTCACAAAAGATTCGGTTGAAACTGCTTAGTCGCAGAAGCTTAACTGGATGAGATATGGTGTGTAAGAGTGGTCGGCTATACTCAGCTTTTATAGTACTTTCCTTATCAGCCTGCACCTTTGGTGAAGGGCCCGAGCTTATACCGGCAGCAACTAATAGTAGTGATTCAGATTCGTTCGTGGTGCTATCAGAGGCTGCTACCGAAGTATCGCAATTTGATGTTGATGCTCAGGAAAGAGACACCATTCTTCAGATAATCGAAGCACAGGTTCAGGGTAACGCTGATCAAATGTTTGAGTCTGAACCTGTTCAATTAGATTCGTCCACCGCAATGACAGTTGCTCTAGTTGATACTGAGTTAGAACCAGAACCAGAACCAGAACCAGAACCAGAACCAGAACCAGAACCAGAACCAGAACCAGAACCAGAACCAGAACCAGAACCAGAACCAGAACCAGAACCAGTCGTTGCGCGAATTCCATCTTCTCTACAAAATCTGAACGCTGATGCATTGGGTGCGGCGGTATTTATTCCTCGTACCGATTCCGCGAATGCGCCACGAATAAATGGCGAGGCTATCGATTACATCGAGGGCACTCCATTTATCAGCGGTGAGTGGCGTTTTGCAGCACAATTGAATCAGGCTGGCGAGCTGCTGGATATTGACAACTTTATGTTCGGTGACGAAAACCAAGCACTATCATCACAGCGTCATCATTGGGCGGCAATGCATGATAATGAATATCTTTATTTATTAATCGTTGTGGATGATGCTGGTTTGAATTTTCAGGATACTAATGAACAAAGAAAGCCCTGGAAAGACGACAGCATCGAAATTTATTTTGATGGTAACTTTAGCCAGTTGGATAATTATGATGGGGTAGATGATTTTCAATTCATTATAAATTTAAGGTCACGTGAAGGTGCAGAAGATAATCGTAGCGGCGCAGGCGAACTTATAACGCAAGCGCCCAATTCTGCGACAATACCTTCTGATATTGTTTTCGCGACTGGGCCAGGTAATGGGCCAATTGGTGATAATGCCGATTTAAAACGCAAAGACATCTATGAGCTGCGCATCAAACTATCAGAATTGAATATACAGCTGGAAGAGCCCTTTGGGTTTGAGGTTCAGTTTAATGATGATGACGATGGTGATAGCAGGGACGCAAAGTGGGGCTGGCATCATCCGGCAGGTTCAGACAGCAATAACGATTTGACTTGGCAGAACCCCAGCGTTATGGGAATTGCAGTGTTGCGGCGATAGTAGCAGCACTAGGCGTTGTTTACACTGGTGGAAATATGACGTGAGTTAGCAAACTGCCTTCAGGGTAAATTACACTTGACTGCACTTGACTGCACTTGACTGTACTTGACTGTACTTGACTGTACTCAGCCGCACTCAACCGCACTCAACCGCACTCAACCGCACTCAAGCGCATTCAAGCGCATTCAAGCGCATTCAAGCGCATTCAAGCACACAAAGTATCATCTCTGTTGACATGCCATCGTTCATTGAACACGGCGCTCAGCCTGCCTTCTACAATATCGTGTTGCGCCTTTGTCCATAACGCCCGCCATGTTGCAGCATCATTAACAACCTGTTCCTGGTTGATACTCGATCTCGCCAAAAAACCTGGGAAGCAGTCTCGGCCCGTGGTGTACCCTGGAGGTTGATAACGTAGATCAAGGCTCCATCGAATACGATCACTTGTGTTGGGCCCGGCACCATGCCACGTGTTGCGGTGAAGAAGTACAACACCACCTGCGCGCACTGCAAGACTGACAGGTTGGTGTTCGTTAACCAGCTCTTCGGGAATAAAAATCTCTCCTACACCACTGCGTCCGGGACAATGTTTAGCAATGCCCTGCCATTTATGGCTGCCTGGTATTGCTTGCATGCAACCCATCTCGGGGGTGGCGTCAGTCATCGCAATCCACACCGTTAGGATAGGAACACTGGCAGCGCCCTCAACGATGACTGCGGCGTCCTGGTGCCAGCCGGTGCGGGATATATTGGAATTGCCCCGACCTGCTTTGTTGAGTATAAATTCTGGTGGTTTGATTCGGACATGTTGCACTGGGTTGGAATAGATTTCAGTGCCGACGATGGGCTCTACGATATTAAGAATTGCTGCGTGTGTCAGTAAATTAAATACTTCATCGCCTGCATGCATACCCGACTGCACACTGAGATCTTCAATTAGAGGCAAGCTGATATCGAGGTGTTCGTAGGCATCAGGATCGCTCGCTATCAGCCGAGAAAATTTCTGTTCGAAGCTGAGTTGCTGCCAGTCGTCACCAATATGTCCTCGCTCATGGCTCAAGCGCTCTACTAACTCTGCGTATTCATCAATCAGCGGCTGGCGGTCTGAGAGCTCCAGAACATTTTCCAAAACCAAAAAACCATCTCGATCGAATTGGTTTAATTGATCAGCACTTAGCATGGCAAAATACCTTATCGAATGAATAAAGAACCCAATGCACGTTTGCACTGTTTTTATGTCGCTGTCGCATCGATACCAACAGCATCACACCCTTAGCCGGACAAGCATCAGCTCATGAAAGCAATGTAGCGGAGCCGCCTTGGAAAAACAAACAGTTGGTTTCCATACTCCGCCATAAATGTCGCAGAACGGCAAGTGTGTTGAAAAAATATTGTGTGTTGAGTTCAACCAGGTGTATACGAAGAACGTATAAAGCAAAAAACCATGCGTAATCAGAGGTTCGGTATGCAACAACATATTGGTGAAAATTACAGCGTAAATCGGAAAATAGACCCAAGTCGCGGAGCGTTGCTTGCTGATGGGACGGCTAATGATCACGACCGAATTGAGATAGGGCCCACTCAGCTAGCCTATGGCGAATGGCAGGATGCCGGTCTTGAGCTACCCAATCTTATCGCCATGAGAGAGTATCGCTGGAAGCGGCTCACTCAGTATATTGTCGATCGGGGTTATGCTGGTTTACTTCTGTTCGATCCGCTCAATATACGTTATGCAACTGACAGCACCAATATGCAGTTGTGGAATACACATAATCCTTTTCGAGCAGTTCTCGTTTGTGCTGATGGCTATATGGTTATATGGGATTATAAAAACTCACCGTTTCTTTCAACGTTTAATCCTCTGGTTAAAGAACAGCGCTCAGGCGCGGATCTGTTTTATTTTGATCGTGGTGATCGAGTGGATGTAGCAGCTGATAAATTCGCCAATGAAGTGCGTGAGTTACTCGAGGAGCATGCTGGAGAAAACCCACGGCTTGCCGTTGATAAAGTCATGCTACATGGTCTTCGCGCACTTGAAGCACAGCAGTTAACGATCTTTCCTGGCGAAGAACTCACAGAAAAGTGCAGGGCGGTAAAAGGGCCCGATGAAATCTTGGCTATGCGTTGTGCTTCACATGCATGTGAAACGGCAGTGGCAGAAATGGAGCAATATGCACGTAGCAACATACCTAAGGGCAACGTATCTGAAGATGATGTTTGGTCTGTACTGCACGCAGAAAATATACGGCGTGGTGGTGAATGGATAGAGACACGTTTATTGGCGTCAGGGCCACGCACCAATCCTTGGTTTCAGGAGTGTGGTCCGCGCATTATTCAAAATAATGAAATAGTGAGTTTTGATACTGATCTTGTTGGTAGCTATGGTATTTGCGTCGATATCAGCCGCAGCTGGTGGATAGGAGAAGAGCGTCCACCGCAAGCGATGATCGATGCAATGCAACAGGGTCATGAGCACATTATGCAAAACATGTCGATGCTAAAACCGGGTGTCAATATACAACAGTTATCCAAAAACTCGCACACATTAGCACCTCACTATCAAAAGCAGAAGTATGGTTGCTTAATGCACGGTGTAGGTTTGTGTGATGAATGGCCATTGGTTGCCTATCCCGATCAAATGGTGGAAGGTGCGTTTGACTATGAATTAGAAGCCGGGATGGTGCTTTGCGTTGAGGCGCTGGTTAGTCCAGAGCAAGGTGATTTTTCAATCAAGCTAGAAGATCAGGTGCTAATAACGGATGCTGGTTATGAGAATTTGACATCGTATCCTTTTGACAAGCAGCTGATGGGAGAATAGAGCATCAATGCAATCGCATTTTTATGTATACCAAGGCAGTTGCGATTAAGTAGTCGATTGTTAGTAATCTTTAATTTCAAGGCTTATTAATGCCGCATTGCGGTAGCAACCCACTGGGTCAAGTAAAAAACTGTGCCAACTTTGAACCTATTCAATGAGGTGCGTGTAGGGCTGCCTTTGTCGTTCCTCTTTGTATACTGATACTTAGTGACCGCGATTTCACCGTGTTAAACTAAGGCAACTACCCACAGGAGGATTGATCCTTGAACTTCAAAAATAAAAAAGGGCAGAATATGCCTGCTCACATTGTGGAGATGGCTGAATCAGTCCGTGAAAACGGTTCTGAGGTCACTCGCCGCGAATTCCTTGCCATGGCCAGTATTTTTGGTGCCAGCACAGTCACTGCTTACGGCATGCTTGGCCTCACTGCACCGACGTCAGCATTGGCAGGTGGCCATGCTAAACAAGATGGTGGCGTTGTCCGTTTTCAACAAGAAGTACGTGCAATGAAAGATCCACGTACTTATGACTGGTCTCAAATTGCGAACTTCTCAAGAGGTTGGTTAGAGTACCTGGTTGAATACAACAACGATGCAACTTTCACTGGCAAGCTCGTAGAAAGCTGGGAAATCAGCGACGACGCTACAGAGTACACACTCAACGTGCGTAAAGGTGTCAAGTGGAACAACGGTGATGACTTCACTGCCGAAGACGTAGCGAGAAACATTGCTGGCTGGTGCGACAAGAGTGTTGAAGGTAATTCAATGGCCGGTCGTTTTGCCACCTTGATCGACGAAGAATCTGGTCAGGCAAAAGAAGGTGCTATTGAGATTGTTGATAGCCACACAGTAAAGTTGAACTTGCCTGCACCTGATATTTCTCTCATAGCAGGTATGGCCGATTATCCTGCGGCCATTGTGCATGCAGACTACGATCCTGAAAATGCATTGGCTAATCCTCTTGGCACAGGCCCATACCTGCCAGAGTCATTAAAAGTAGGTGAAAAGGCCGTGCTGGTTCGCAATGCCGATCACACTTGGTGGAACGCTGGTAATGGTGCATGGATGGATCGCATCGAATTCATCGACTACGGTACTGAGCCTGCAGCGCACTTTGCGGCAATGGAAGCAGACGAAGTCGATTTCGTATACAGCGCAGAAGGTGCCGAAATTATCGAACTGATGGAAGCTGCAGACGGTTTCGAACGTCACGATGTTGTAACAGCGGCGACTATCGTTATTCGTCCAAATCAGCAAGCTGAAATCGACGGCAAGAAAGTATACGCCGATTCTCGTGTTCGTCGTGCTCTGGCAATGGCGGTCGATCCGGAAGTTGTACTCGAGCTTGGTATTGGTGGCTTGGGTGTTACTGCAGAAAACCACCACGTTGGACCAATGCATCCTGATTATGCAGAGCTGCCAAAGCAGAAGGTTGATCCTGCAGGTGCTAAAGCACTGATGGAAGAAGCAGGCATGGCAGATTATGAACACGAACTTCTGTCTATCGATGCTGGTTATCGTAAAGACAGTACTGATGCTGTTGCCGACATGCTGCGTAAAGCCGGTATTAAAGTGAAGCGCACAGTACTGCCTGGTTCTACTTTCTGGAACGATTGGGCAAAGTATCCGTACTCTTCAACCAACTGGAACCACCGTCCATTAGGTGTACAGGTTTTGGCATTGGCTTATCGCTCTGGTGAAGCATGGAATGAAGCAGGCTTTGAAAATGCTGAGTTTGATGCAGCGCTTAAAGAAGCCCTTGCAACACCTGATGTCGATGCACGTCGTGAAAAGCTGGCTGTGTGCCAGAAGATCATGCAGGACGAAGGTGTTATCGTTCAGCCGTACTGGCGAACGCTGACTAACTTCGCCAAGCCAAATCTGTTTGGTGCAAACCACCACATTACTTTTGAATACCGTCCGCAGGACCTGTTCTGGGAAGCTTAATCAAGCTTTAGGTAATTAAAGGGCTGTCCTTCGGGGCAGTCTTTTTTCATTTGTACTTCGCGCATTTTCAAAACAAGAGGTAATCGATGATTAGCTTCCTGATCCGGCGGCTCGGTGTCATGATTCTCACCGCTCTGTGTCTGACTTTCGTCGTTTTCTTTCTTACCAATCTCGAACCCAACCTCGAAAAGCTCACTAAAAGTGAGGGCAATATGCGCATGACAGATGCGCAAGTGCAATCCTGGCTTGATAAAAATGGTTATCGGCAACCGATTTTAAAACGCTATGGTGAATGGCTGGGTGTTATGCCTGGCTGGACACGTACAGATGAAAACGGCGAGACGACTGGTCGCTGCATTCGCCGTGCCGAAGACCCTGATAACCCACCAGAGTATTGTGGTTTGATTCAGGGAAATTGGGGTTTCTCACTCGTTTTCAAGGAAAACATCAGCGGCATTGTTAGAGAGAAGCTTGGCCTCACAGGTAAGCTGATGCTGTGTGTCATGCTCGTCATGGTGCCGTTGGCTTTGCTCATCGGTGTTATTGCAGGCATGCGCGAAGGCACCAAAACCGATCGCACGTTATCTGCTTTTTCCATTTTGACTACATCGACCCCGGAGTATGTTTCTGGTGTCATATTGATTGTGGTCTTTGCCAGTAAGCTTGGTGGCTTGCGCTGGTTTAAAGGTACTGCTGCCACCGCGATGGAAAACGCGACCTTTGAGAATTTTACTTTGCCTGTGATTACGCTAGCACTGTATGGCATGGGTTACGTTGCGCGTATGACTCGCGCCTCAATGGCGGAAGTCATGCAAGAACAATACATAAGAACAGCAAGACTCAAAGGCTTGAGTTTTCGTGCAGTTGTTTTAAAGCATGCCTTGCGTAATGCTCTCATTGCACCCTTTACTGTCATCATTCTCAATATACCCTGGCTGTTAACCGGTGTTGTTATCGTAGAAACTTTGTTTAACTACAAAGGCTTTGGCTGGACCCTGGTGGCGGCCGTTGGTAACAACGACATCGAACTTTTGTTGGCTTGCTCGGCCGTGGCGGTTCTGGTTGTGCTGGTGACACAACTGATCTCGGACATCGGGTACGTGTTCCTTAACCCACGCATACGGATAAACTAAGGGGCACAGTATGGAGCGATTAACTGCAATAGAAATTATCACGCGCATGCTGGTGCAGTTCACGCCGGTATGGATTTGTCTGTTTATCATCCTGACTTTGTCTGTCATATTCAGGCGCAAGCTTGGACTATATGGAAGGCTCTTCAGTAGCCCAATAGGCGTGGCAGGTCTTGTGCTGGTGTTGTTCTGGGTGTTGACAGCCTTGTTCGCTGACTTGATTGCGACTATGGATCCGCTAACTCAGCTATCCGGTATGAAAAACAAAAAGCCTGGCTGGCCGGTTACAGGAGTAGAGGGTCAATGGTACTTGCTTGGTGGTGATAATCTGGCAAGAGATGTGTTCAGCCGCATGGTGAAAGGTAGTCAGATAGTATTGGCCATAGCGCCTGCTGCAACCATTTTTGCTTTTATGGTGGGCATCACACTCGGATTGCCAGCAGGGTTTTATGGAGGCAAGCTTGATACCCTTTTAAGCTTTCTTGCAAACCTGGTACTCGCATTCCCGGTCATTCTATTGTTCTTCTTGCTGGTTACTCCAGAGATACGATCCACGGGTGTGCCACTGGCGCTTGCCGGTGTGTTGTTTTTATTCCCGATCATATTTTTCAGCCTGTTGTTTTTCACACGTTTTGATGAGAACCCGTTCAAGCTGAAGATTTATCTCAGTATCACGCTGGTGTTGGGTTTTTGGGCATACTCTGGTCTTGCATTCAACAAGGATCCACTAGGTGTGTTTTATATGGATCCAAATCTTCTTAATATTTTTGTATCGGTGGTGTTCGTGAACTCCCCAACCGTTTTTCGTATCGTGCGTGGCCTAACCATTGATTTAAAAACGCGTGACTACGTTGCTGCAGCCCAAACCCGTGGTGAAAGGCCTTGGTACATCATGCTTTGGGAGGTATTACCAAACGTGCGTGGCCCTCTTATCGTCGATTTTTGTTTGCGAATTGGTTACACCACCATCCTGCTCGGTACACTCGGCTTTTTTGGTTTGGGTTTGACACCTGAGAGCCCGGACTGGGGTTTGACAATTAACGAAGGGCGCAAGTTATTGGCCGTTTATCCTCATCCTGCATTGGCGCCTACTTTCGCGTTGATGTCTTTGGTATTGGGTTTGAATCTATTGGCAGATGGTTTACGTGAAGAGTCATTGAAAGACTGAACCTGATCGACAGTGACAGCGCATTAGCCCATATCAGTAAAAAGACTATCGGGCTTATAAAAACAGCAGCGATACCACATGGATGTGGCCACGGAGTAAGTAAAAAAATGAGTGTTGAACCAATACTTGAAATTGATAATCTGAATATCTCTTTCTTTGTCAGAGCAGGGGAAATACCTGCTGTAATGGATTTCTCCTGTAAGGTCATGCCCGGTGAAACCATGGGGTTAGTGGGTGAGTCTGGTTGCGGCAAGTCTACTGTTGCGCTCGGCATTATGAGAGACATGGGTAATCGCGGCAAAATTGTTGGTGGCTCAATCAAGTTTCGCGGCAAAGATATGGGAGAGATGTCAGAGGCTGAATTGCGAGATATTCGCGGTTCCAAAATCGCCATGATCTATCAAGAGCCGATGGCTTCACTCAACCCCGCTATGAAGGTGGGCAAGCAACTAATGGAAGTGCTGATCATTCATGAAAACGCCTCACAGGATGAAGCCTACAAACGTTCACTTGCCATGCTCGAGTCGGTCAAGCTGCCAGACCCTGCACGCGTTATGGCGGCCTACCCACATCAGATTTCAGGTGGACAACAACAGCGTATTGTTATTGCTATGGCCTTGCTGTCAAAGCCAGATTTATTGTTGCTCGATGAGCCAACAACAGCGCTGGATGTTACGGTGGAAGCCGGTATCGTACAATTAATCAAAGAGCTGGCGCGAGAAACGGGTACGTCAATGCTGTTTATCTCGCACAACCTTGGCCTGATACTCGAAACTTGTGACCGTATCACCGTGATGTATTCTGGAGAAGCTGTAGAGACAGGTACAGTGCATGATGTGTTCGATCGTATGCGACACCCCTATACCCAAGGTTTGTTTAATTCCATCCCCTTACCTGGTGCTGATAAAAACACGCGCCCGCTGGTATCCATTCCAGGACAATTACCCCTGCCTATGGAGCGTCCACGCGGCTGTAATTTTGGACCGCGATGCTCGCACTACGATGAAGGCATTTGCAATGCAGGTGCTATTTCCATGCAAGTGATTGAAGGTCAGGAAAGCCATCGCTCACGATGTCTTCGCATAGATGAGATTGACTGGCTTGCAGAACCAGAGCGACCAACAGTGTCTGACCCTGCTACACCAGGTGAGGTGGTTCTCGATGTACGTAATCTTAAAAAATATTACTCTGTTGCAGCTAATCAGATGTTTGGTGGTGGTGAAACACGCACGGTAAAAGCCAATGAAGCCATTACCCTGCAAGCCAGAGAATCAGAAACGGTTGCAATAGTCGGTGAATCTGGTTGTGGTAAATCTACCTTAGCCAAGGTTTTACTTGGCCTTGAGACGGCAACTGATGGTGATGTTTTACTCGGTGCGGTCTCGATTGGTGATACTGATGTGTCGGATCGTGATACCAAAACAGTGGCATCGGTACAGATGGTTTTTCAGAACCCATTTGATACATTGAATCCAAGCCACTCGGTTGGTTCGCAAATTATGCGAACACTGGAAAAATTCAAAATAGGGGTTGATGAGGATGCGCGACGTGAGCGTATGCTTGAGCTACTGGACCTGGTTAAGCTGCCGCGTGCTTTCGCAGAGCGCATGCCAAGGCAACTATCAGGCGGGCAAAAGCAACGTATTGGTGTAGCTCGTGCATTTGCGGGCCAGCCTCGCCTGGTTGTTGCAGATGAACCAGTGTCGGCATTGGATGTATCAGTGCAGGCTGCGGTGACTGAACTATTAATGGAAATTCAGCGCGAAGCAAAAACCACCATGTTGTTTATCAGCCATGACTTATCGGTAGTTCGCTATATTGCGGATCGGGTTGTGGTTATGTACCTTGGGCATATCGTAGAGCAGGGTACAACTGATGATATATTCGCGCCTCCCTATCATCCTTATACAGAAGCTTTACTGTCTGC
Source organism: uncultured Granulosicoccaceae bacterium (assembly GCA_938038175.1). Lineage (GTDB taxonomy): Bacteria > Pseudomonadota > Gammaproteobacteria > Granulosicoccales > Granulosicoccaceae > Granulosicoccus. Next base: position 12,212 of record CALHRQ010000036.1, read on the forward strand.
AATCCCTATTGCTGATACCAGTGTAGAGAAAAAGCAAATTGTACTTGAAGGTGATATCCCATCGGCAATGAACCCACCGCCAGGCTGTCCTTTTCAGACGCGCTGTGGGCATAAAGCCAATGTGCCTAATAATTTGTGCGAAACCAAAATGCCACCTGTTAGAACCATTTCTGACAGCCATTCAATGAAGTGTCATCTCTCCGAAACGCGGCTGCAGGAGATGGAGAACGTGATCAGTTTTAATAAGAATTAATGAATGAGTGATACCTAAAGTGGCGCGTTAGCTTGTGCGCCACTGTTAATGCAATATCGTTAGTAAACCATGCTCGTACACTATAGTTAACATCGCTAATGCAGGTGGCGCCTATTGACTACCGTGTCTTGGCCGTTGCTTCTAATATTGCAGCCAGCATTGCATCACGCTTTTCACTCAATTGCTCAGTCGTATAATTACCAGCTTCGTACCGAATCCCATCAATAAGTTGATCTGCTATCTCAGGTGTTAATTGCAACTCACCCAGATCATCCCACCAGCGGTTAAAGCTCTCGGTATAGCGTTGGCAAAATTCAGCCATGCCGCCATCGCCTGCGCCTAGATGAAACAGCATGTGCGGTCCCATTGCAGCCCAGCGTAAACCAGGGCCTGCCCACATCGCAGTGTCTACATCTTCAACTGAAGCGACTCCTGTTGCAACCATGTGAATAGCCTCGCGCCAAACTGCAGCTTGCAGTCGGTTGGCAACATGTCCCGGCACTTCCTTGTTTACTCGAATGGTGACCTTGCCAATAGCGGCATAAAAACGTTCGGCGGTGCTGACGACACCCGCTGCTGTTTTCTCGTTACCCATGAGCTCTACTAAAGGAATAAGATGAGGTGGATTGAACGGGTGGCCCAGAATAAACTGGCTTGGGTTTTTCCAGCCCTGTTGCATTTCGGATAAAGTCAGACCAGAGGCAGAAGATGCAATGACCGTATCACCCGCCAAATTATTTTCGATCTCTTTGTACAGTGCATTTTTGATTTCGAGCTTTTCCGGTACGCTTTCTTGTATGAAAAAGGCACCATCGATAGCTTCAACTGCAGATTTATGGAAGGTGATATTGTCAGGGTTACCGTTGTCGGTGAGTTTTAACTGTGTGAGTGTAGGCCAGGCTTTTTCTATATAACGTTTAACATTATCTTCGGCTTTTGCATCCATATCAAAAACAGCTACGCTTCTGCCCGATGCTAAAAACAAAGCGCTCCAGCTTGCGCCAATAACCCCAGCGCCCAATGTGGCGGTGTGTGCAAATTCAGTCATTAAAATAATCCAGGGTTAAGAGGTGAGGCAGCGCTCATACCGCCATCAATGGTGAATAACTGCCCGCTTGCAAAGGCGGAATCTTCAGAAGCCAGCCAAAGTGCCATGCTGGCAATATCAGCGGGCTTTCCAAAGCGACCAACTGGATGGCGCTGCAATGCATCTTGTTTTGCGTTCGTGGGTTCTTTTGCAATATCGAACCCTGCGTCAAGCATACCGGTTTCAATCCAGCCTGGACAAACAGCATTGCAACGAATTGATGGGCCGTGATCGACTGCGATAGAGCGTGTTAGTCCATGTACAAAAGCCTTGGATGCGTTATACAAAGCCATAGATGGGTCTGCTACATTCCCGGATATCGAGCCGATATTAATAATAGAGCCACCAGTGATCATCTTAGGTATAAACGCCCGACAAAGATTAAATACACCTTTTGCATTAGTACCCATAACCAGATCCCAATCTGCATCGGTACTTTGGGTGACCGTTTTTTCTACTTGAACTCCGGCGTTATTGACTAGAATATCAATGCGCTCAATAGAGTCAGCAAATGCATCGACCGCCGAACTATCCGCAACATCCAATTGCGAAAATTGACATAGTTCTGATAAGTCATCAGCGCATGCTGAACGCGAACAACTAATGACGCTAGCACCTTCTGCTACAAACAGCTCAAGAATACCTCGACCAATGCCCGAACTCCCCCCTGTGACAAGGGCTGTTTTGCCGCTTAATTTACCTGTCATGTTGTGGCCTTGTTGGATGTTTGATTTGGCACTCATGCTATAGCTGCCATGTAGTTTAAGTCACTTACTAACGTTCAGTTGGTGACATCGGTTAAGTGACATCGTTTGGTGACATCAGTTAGTGACGTTGGTTAAGTGACGTCGGTTACTTGAAAGTTAATGATTGTCTGATGTTGACTAACCGTCGGTTAATTGTTGCTCGTTAATTAAAATAGCCAGTAAATCAAATATGCATCTGCTGCACCTGGGCTGAAAGCCCTCCATCGAGAATCCAAAGCTGTCCACTGGCATAGCGTGCTTCATCAGATGCCAACCAATAAACCAGGTTGGCAACGTCTTCAGGTGTGCCGTAAGTCTTTAAAGGATGCACATCGCGCACGGCTTGTTGCAGTGAATCAATACTGCCGCCTTGCCCGCCAGAACCTTCGCCTTCAAAAAAACTCTGTAGCATCGGTGTATCAATGTATCCAGGGCATATCGCGTTAACCCTAATACCCTCTGGCCCATGATCGCAGGCCATTGCGCGGGTTAGTGCGTGCACTGCGCCTTTACTGGCGCAATAAGCGGCAAGCCCTGGGTCTGCTATAAAACCATCATAGGATCCGAAATTTATGATACTGGAGGACGTACCGTCTTTGGCCGCATCACGCAGTAGCTGTAATGTGTACTTAGCCGTTAAAAAAGTCCCTGTGGCATTAACTGCCAGGCTCTGGTTCCATTCTTCCAGCGATGTATGTTCTATGGTTTTTTCTATTTCAATACCTGCCGCATTCACTAGAATATCGAGCTTGCCTTGTTCTTTTTTTATCAAGGCTGCAGTATCAATAGCATCGGATTCAGAGGTGACATCCAGTTTGATAAAACGACTGCCGTCTTCATCATGTGCATTTAAGGATCCAGATTCAGTCAGGTCTGCGGCATAGACTGTCGCGCCTTCTTTTAGCAGGCGTCGCACAACCGCGCGCCCAATGCCACCACGACCTCCAGTGACCAGTGCTGTTTTATTTTCGAGTGTCATCGTTTTATTCAATATATGTATTTTAGATTTTCTGTATGCCTGTGCTTACGATCGCATTCTTTTTTGTATTTATTTTAATGTGGGCGTTTATGGGCCTTCTACTACACATACTTCAAACCTGTGATTTAAGCGTCAGCGTTGTAAGCATCCAAAACCAGTCCATGAAAATGATGCAGCGCATGCTCTGATTTACCTGAACCAGAAGGGTCATGAACAATTCGCCCTTGCTCGAATGCGGGTGTCGCCATGCCTTTTTGTACACTTTCGACCAAGCCAATGTCTTCCACTTGAAGCACCTCATCAAGATAGCGAATGGCATCGAGTTCCATCTGATTTGGTTCAGGTGTCTCCAGAAAGAAGTCATAGGTTTCGAGTGTTCGCTCATGTGATACTGGGATGATGTTTAACACAATCATGCTGGATCGGCCGGGGTAGCGCATTAAACAAGTTGTTGGCCATAGCCACCAGACAGCATGCGTTTTAACCGTGGCATCAGAAACATCATAAGCCGAATTGGGTGCATTGCCAGCGTCGGCCATATGGCTTGAATATTTTTCGTATGTGGTGACTTTATAGGTTTTCATATCAACAAGGTCACAAAAGTCTTTATGAGCAACGGGGCAGTGATAGCACTCCAGGAAATTATCGACTACATTTTTCCAATTGGACTTAATGTCGTAAGTCAGTCTGTGCCCAAAAGTAAGATCTGCTACATCCGGTGCCCAGTGCATTACCTCGCTTTTTAAATCTCCGGACTGGCTTGCCAGTGATGCGGCGGTAGGGTCAAGATTTACAAAAACAAATCCACAGAATTCTTCTACCTGCACAGTGTCGAGGCAGATGTCCTGCTTGCGAAAGTCTTGTAGATGCTGAGTGTGCGGTGCGCCGTGCAACTGGCCATCAAGTTTGTATGTCCAGGCATGATAAGGGCAAACAATGAATGCGGTATTACCTTCACCGGACAGTAGTTGATGTGCTCGATGTTTACATACATTATAAAATGCACGTAACTCACCCTCACGGTCACGGACGATTGCTATAGGTTGGCCAGCGATTTCCACGGTGACAAACGCTCCCGGTTCACGGGTTTTTTCGACATGACAAACCCATTGCCAATTTTTTCTCAATATTTTTGCCGCGTCAGCCTCAAACCACGCTGCCTGGGTATAGGCGTCGGCATGTAAGGAGTAAGAGCTGGCTGGCTCCAGGCGATAGCCTCGGCCTATATCGGTGTTTGTATTCATAGTCGTTTTCTTTTGTGGCACTTAAACGCTAAACCTCGAGGCCACTGGCTGATGTTTTGAACTTGTTAACGAACCGTTTCGTACTGCTGTCTCTGCGTTGGATAATCTGTGTTTCCGTGTTGGCAATTTAGCACTAATTTTGGCTCTAAAATGCTTATACTGGTGTTTTCATCTTAATGCAGACTACAGCTATTATGCAATTTCCAGCGCCGCCGCCATACTCCTCCCAACGTTCAGCCGTTATGGCTGAAAATATGGTTGTTGCATCCCAACCATTGGCGGGGCAGGCGGGCCTTGCCATGCTGAATAAAGGTGGAAATGCGGTCGATGCGGTTCTGGCAGCGGCGATTACACTCACTCAGGTGGAACCTACCGGCAACGGGATTGGCTCAGATGCGTTTGCCATAGTCTGGGATGGATCGAAATTACACGGTTTGAATGCCTCGGGGCGCTCCCCGGTTGCCTGGGATTTATCTCGCTTTGCCAAATCGGGTATCCCTGATACTGGCTGGGAGACTGTCACTGTCCCAGGTGCTGTAGGCGGCTGGGTTGAGTTGCATAGACGCTTTGGCCATCTGCCATTTGAAACGTTGTTTGAGCCTGCGGTTCGCTATGCAGAAGAGGGATTTATAGTGTCGCCGATTATCGGCAAGTTGTGGGGCCTGGGTGGTGAGCTGCTAAAAAATGAGCCTGGATTTGCACAACACTTTTTGCCAAAGGGTCGTGCACCGAGAGCGGGTGAGCGTTTTGTCAATAAAGCAGCCGCTGCAACGCTCAGATCAATTGCTGAAACCAAGGGTGAATCATTCTATCGAGGCGCGCTGGCAGAAAAAATAGCTGCCTGGGCGTCAACGCATGGTGCAGTTTTAAGTGTTGAAGATATGGCCGCGAACCAGCCAGATTGGTGTGGCACTGTGTCCAAAGACTTTGACGGAACAACCCTGCACGAAATTCCACCGAATGGCCAGGGCATTGCAGCTTGCATGGCGCTGGGTATGCTAAGTAACACGAACATTCGCGACTATGGCCCTGATGATCCAGAAGCACTGCATCTGATGTTTGAAGCCATAAAACTTGCGTTCAGAGACTCGGCTGCGTTTGTCGCTGATGAGGCCTACATGCAAGAGGTCAGTTCGGCCGATTTACTGAATGATAATTACCTGGCCTCTCGGGCAAAGCTTATTAATGCTGATAAGGCGCAGGATTTTGAAAGTGGTTCGCCAAAAGGTGGTGGTACCGTGTGTTTATCAGCCGCTGATAAAAACGGCATGATGGTGTCGTTTATTCAGTCTAACTATGCAGGCTTCGGTTCAGGCGTTGTTGTGCCAGGTACTGGCATTCATTTGCAAAATCGAGCATGTGGCTTTACAGCTGAAGCTGGTCATCCCAATCAGATTGATAGCAGCAAGCGGCCATTTCATACCATCATCCCTGGGTTTTTAATGTCTGGTAACGATCCATTGATGGCCTTTGGTTTAATGGGTGGCATGATGCAAGCACAAGGTCATGTTCAAATGGTGTTGCGCACTCAGCTATGGGGGCAGGATGTACAGACTGCTGCCGATGCACCACGCTGGCGAGTCACTGATGGCCTTGGGGTGCAGGTTGAAGAGTCGATGAATCCCCAGTTGGTCTCAGTACTTAAAGACAAAGGTCATGCAATCGAGGTAGAGCAACCTGATTTTGCTTTTGGCTTCGGTGGTGCGCAGTTAATTCATCGGCTTGAATCAGGTGGATATGCTGGTGGATCAGATCCACGAAAGGATGGTGGGGCTTATGGCTATTAGCCCTTGGATTTATCCAACAATCACATTTTAAGGAACCAAATTGGCACACGAAATCAGTTGTCCTAATTGTGGAAAAGCATTCAAGATCGATGAGGCAGGGTATGCCGATATTCGTCAGCAGGTGAGAGACAGTGAGTTTGATCAGCAGCTACAAAGACGGCTTGAGATTGTTGAAAAAGAAAAGCAAAATGCTGTTGAACTAGCGATAAACAAAGCAGATGCGGCAAGGCAAAAAGAGTCTACAGCCAAAGATATTGAGATTCAGCAATTAAAAACAAAACTTGATGCTGAAGGTGTTGCGAAAAAACTGGCTGTTACGGAGGCACTAAATAGCGTTGAAAAAGAGCGCGATAAGCTTGCCAGTGATTTGAAGCGGGCAGAGCAAGAGAAGCAATCCGCTATTCTCCTTGCTGAGGCTAATCGAGCTAAAGAGCTGCAAGAAAGCGCTGCTGCTAAAGAGGCTGAGATACAAGAGCTAAAAGGCAAATTGGAAGCACAGGGTGCGAAACTGCAGCTTGAGAAAAATGAGGCTCTGCGCTCAATTGAAAAAGATCGAGATGAGCTACAGAACAAAATTAAACGAACTGAATTGGAGAAGCAGCTAGCTACGCAAGCGTTAGCTGAAAAATACGAAAATACGATTAAAGTTCGAGATGATGAAATCGTGCGACTGCGCGATATGAAAGCGCGTTTATCGACAAAAATGGTGGGCGAAACACTCGAAATTCATTGTGAAACCGAATTTAACCGTATACGAGCTACAGCGTTTCCCTACGCTT
>CALHRQ010000037.1 GCA_938038175.1 uncultured Granulosicoccaceae bacterium
TTCTTCCGTGCTTTTTGAGATGTGCTGGGTGTTGTTTTTAGTGTGCATTGTATCTGTTGTATGCCTGCGCAGAGGGATACTGGTAGCAGTAGTGTAATGCACAAATTTTTGCAGCAGTTTGAATTTCTTTTTATTGCAGCTTGGCAGCGACCGATGCTACACGTTGTCCCAGCAGTTGACATAGCGCAATCTCGTCTTCACTGATCGGAACATCATCTTTTTCTCCTGCAACATGGCTGGCGCCATACGGTGTGCCGCCTGTTTTAGTCTTCATCAATGATGGGTGGGTGTAGGGAATGCCGCAGATGATCATGCCATGGTGCAACAATGGAATCAGCATACTCAGCAAGGTGCTTTCCTGTCCGCCATGCATACTGCCAGTAGAGGTAAACGCGGCTGCAGGTTTGCCTGCCAAACCGCCGCCTAACCAGTAGGGTGTTGACTGATCGATAAAGTGCTTTAGAGAAGCCGACATATTGCCAAAATGAGTTGGGCTGCCGATGATTAAACCATCAAAGCCGGCGACCTCATCATGTTGCACGTAGGGTGCCCCGGTCGCGGGTACGGCTGGAGCCGGTGTCTCTATCTGTTCTCGCACCTTGGGTACAGAGCGAATCACAGCCTCGCAAGTATCAACGCCGTTGACACCCAAAGCGATTTTTTTTGCCATGGCATAGGTGCTACCGCCATTACTGTCGTACACAATTAATATTCGAATGCTCATGGTGCTTTTTATAATCAGATGCTTTGGTTGTGTTTCATATTGGGCTGCTCAAGGTGCAATTACATGGCAATGTGTGCAGTGTGTCACAGGATGTGGACGGTGTCCCGGGGATTCCACTAATCAGTGTTTTCGCCGATAACAGAGTATTCGTTTTAATCTGGTCTCACTGTGCTTACTGAAAACTCACGACGTTTTGCCGACCCTGCAACGGGCAAGCTTGAACTTGAAGCGATTATTGAAGGTTTGCTGCAAGACAATGCTATTGCTGAAAACCATGCTCAATTGCTGATATCGGTTTCAAAGCCTGGCAGCGGCACAAAAGATATTGGCCCGCTGGAGCGCATTGCCAATAGCGGCTGGTCACACCCAAGTGATGAAAACAAAAAGATTGATCTTGAGTTTCTCTCCAGGTGGCTGGCTGAAAAAGTTGATCTTCCCTGGCTGCGTATTGATCCACTAAAAGTGGATGTGCCATCCGTGACGGCGGTTACGTCCGCAGCTTATTCGACGCGTTTTAATGTTATCTGCGTTGAAGTAGCCGAAGACTATGTTGTGTTTGGTACTGCAGAGCCCTTCTTTGATGAATGGCAAGCCGAGTTGCAAACCGTTCTGAATAAGGAAATAAGACTTGTCATATGTAACCCTAACGATATTCGTCGTTACCTGGTTGAGTTTTATTCTTTATCCAAGTCGGTACTGAGTGCTAAAAAAGATCACTCTCAACATTCCAGTGCAGTACAAAACCTTGAACAGCTAATGGAGCTGGGGCGCGGTGGCAAGCTTGAGGCCAACGATAGCCATGTCGTTAGCATTGTGGATTGGCTACTGCAATATGCTTATGAACAACGTGCCAGTGACATTCATTTAGAGCCTCGTCGCGAAGATGGTGGTGTGCGTTTTCGAATTGATGGTGTGATGCAGGAAGTGTACGAAATGCCAGCTGCTGTAATGGCTGCGGTAACCAGCCGTCTTAAAATTCTCGGCCGAATGGATGTAGCGGAAAAACGTCGGCCGCAGGATGGTCGCTTAAAAACCCGCAACGCTGAAGGTAAAGAGGTTGAGCTACGAATTTCAACCATGCCAATAGCTTTTGGCGAAAAAATGGTTATGCGTATTTTTAATCCTGATGTGCTTGTTAAAGATCAAAAGCAATTGGGTTTTGATGATCGTGAAGCGCGCACCTGGAACAAGATGATCGAGGAGCCCAATGGCATCCTTTTGGTAACTGGCCCTACTGGTTCTGGTAAAACCACCACGTTGTACAGCACCCTGAAAATGCTTGCTACACCGGAAGTCAATGTTTGTACTATTGAAGATCCAATCGAACTTGTCGTGCCGCAGTTTAATCAGCTACAAGTGCAACACAATATTGATCTTGATTTTGCCTCTGGTGTACGGACATTGTTAAGACAGGATCCCGACATCATCATGGTGGGTGAGATACGAGATATTGAAACCGCGCAAATGGCAGTGCAAGCAGCATTGACTGGGCATCTGGTTTTATCAACCTTGCACACAAACGATGCACCAGCAGCCGTAAGTCGAATGCTCGAACTTGGTGTACCCTATTATCTTATCCGCTCAACTTTTATTGGTGTTATTGCACAGCGCTTAATCCGTACATTTTGTCCGCATTGTGTTGAGCAGGTAAAACCCGATCCAGAACAGTGGCAATCTCTGATGGCCCCCTGGCGTTCCGATGTGCCAGAGACTATTGGCAAGGCAGTGGGTTGTCTTGAGTGTCGTAACACCGGCTATCTTGGAAGAGCAGGTATCTATGAACTGCTGCAGTTGTCATCTGGTGTTAAAGAGATCATTCAACCGGATGTACATCTGGAAAATTTACGCGAACAAGCGTTTAAAGATGGCATGCGACCTTTACGTATCAGTGGGCTTGCCAAGGTAGCTCAGGGGCAAACATCGATAGAAGAAATACTGAAAGTGACGCCAGCGCCTTTACTTGGCTAATAGGCAAGTAAAAACGAATTTCAACGGCTATAACGCGTTGGTTGTTAGGGTATGGCATCAGTCTATACTATTTTAATGCTTACACTTACTTCAGTTTTTCTAAAACAAGCTCTGCTATTGCCAATGAAGAGGTTAGTCCGGGCGACTCAATGCC
>CALHRQ010000038.1 GCA_938038175.1 uncultured Granulosicoccaceae bacterium
TTTCAAACGGTGTTATTTCGATCTAAGATGTGCGCGGCTTGGTTCACGCTGACTGAACCGAAGGTTTTGGCGAGCAGGGTAATTGACGTACAACTTATTACCAGGACGGATTGCTGAGTCTACAGGGCATAACTCTAATTATAGTTGGGGTGCTCGGTTCGACGAAGTTTGTGCCAATAACTCTCAGGGTTGAATCATTTTATCCATCAGTATCTCGGCGCGCTGACGATTACTGTGGTGCAAAAAACCCTCTGCTTCCGTCACGTTTACACGCATTGATCCTAAAACACCCATTAACAGAGAGGTATCATTGCGACTACGCTCTGCCATGGAATGATGAAAACGCCAACCAGGCATATTCGTAGCACGAGCCCAGAGTGCAAATTGATCCACCAGGGCTCTTCTTGTGCCTGGATTCAGTTTTTCATTCGCCTGCTTCATTGGACGTATTGATAACTTAAAGTCATCTGTGGCAGAAACAACATCAACAATTTTTACTGCGCAAAGCACTGGAGATTTAATTATCGCCTCGTTTGCATTGTATAATTGATGTTTGCTCCACTGATCAGGTTCGGCATAAAAGCCCACGGTGCCCGAGGAAGTATTCCTGGAGAATACCAAAGGGACTTTTAGATGTCCGGAGGGGCCAGCCCGATTTAAGAATTGCTTATGCAATGATGCAGGCACTCGTAACGAATGCACAGAACCCGGTATCGGAAAATCTTTTGCAGACAAGGACACCCAAGTAGCCTTAGCTGGTACTTTTTGGCACTGCGGTCTGAAATTAAACCCCCTTGCTTTTACGCCAATCACACCCGCAGGCTGACCTACAATAAGTTGAACAAGCCCAGGGGCGTACTTGACTGATTTTATATTTTCAACAGGCAATAGTTGAAAAACATAATCATGCACCCTGGCAACACGCTTATCCAGTGCAGTGACGATGACTCTATAGTCGCCATTTTCAATTCCAAACCAACGACGATCAAGAGCAAAGTCGCGTGAACCAACCTGCTCAGATGGCCATGCTTCCCCACCCGAGAGCAACAGCCGATCATTGATCACGCGCAAGCGCATTATAGCTTTTGGCCCCGCAGCGATTACCTCTTCATCATTGAGTTCGCCCCCGGTTACCCTGACATCGAAGCGGCCATTTCTGTCTGTCACCACAGCGACAAACCTTCCAGTCTCAAGGTCATTCGCGTGAGCAAAGTCATATTGATACCAACCAGGAGGGTCCTGCTCATGATGCGAAAGATCGACAGGATCAAATAAGGTAATCATTTTGTTATTACTGTTGACGACAGCACTGTAGGACCAAGCAGGTGTACTTTGCACAGGTGGCGGCAATTGCTTTGCGGGAGGAGCGGCACAAGCATTAAGCAATAGCACGCTTAACAAAAACAAGCGCGCAGACAGAAGCAATGCTCGTCGGTCCCCTATTGCAAAGAGGGGTCTTCCCATAATGTTTTGCAGGAGTCGACTATACAAGGCCTTTATCTCGCAATGTTACGAATAATCAGTTGGTTCTATGGGTAATATCGACAAACTTTCTCATCTGCTTAAGCTTATTGCAGATCAGTAGGCAAATTAAGGGGCAATGGCTAGCAATTTCGTTCTTTTTTATGAATAGAAATGCGCTGATATTTACCCAGACAATTTTCGCTGACAAAATCTATATTAATCCGGAATATTGCTACCATACTGCCTACAAATGCTTCATCAGCAAACGGGAGTATGCCAAAAATGAAAATTGCCTGTATCGGAGAAGCTATGATTGAGCTCTCACTCATGGCCCAGAGTGTTGGCCCTGCAAGCCAGTCAGAAGTCAGCAGCGACGACAGCGCAGCTCAACGCCTCGGTGCAAGTGTGGGTTTCGCCGGTGACACCCTGAACACAGCAATTTACCTGTCAAGAATCGCCAAGTCATTAAGATGCTCTATTGATGTGGCGTTTGTCAGCGCAATTGGCAAAGATGCATTTTCAGAGAAAATGTTGGAGATGATCCGTTCTGAGGCAATAAACATCGAACATATTGGTAGGCACGAAAGCCGACTACCAGGACTGTATGCGATCACAACAGATAAAAACGGCGAAAGAAGCTTCAGCTACTGGAGAAGTAATTCAGCTGCCCGCATGCTGTTTCAAACTTCATCCAAACCGCAATTAGCCGAATTGATGCAATACGACGCGATATACTATTCAGCGATCACATTAGCCATTCTTCCAAATCACATAAAAAATAATTTTTTGTCTTTTCTTGCAGATTTCAGAAAGCAGACTGGCAAATGGGTCGCATTTGATTCCAACTATCGACCTGCACTGTGGTCGAGCAACGAGGAAGCCATGCTATTTACAGAACAAGCCTACCGTTGTTGTGATATTGCTCTACCATCGCTTGATGACGAGCTATTATTGTTTAACGATACTTCCGAGAAAGAAGTGCTGGCTCGATTAAAAAGCTTTGGCATCAACCAAGGTGCACTTAAACGAGGTGCTGATGGTCCACTCGATCTTGGCAACCACAGAAAAATCGAAAACGCTAAGCCAGTTGAACAGGTTATAGACAGTACTGCTGCTGGAGACAGTTTTAATGGTGGTTACCTTGCCAACTGGATTGTCAAAGGAAATGCATACATTGCGCTGGAGCAAGGGCATAGATGCGCGTCTCATGTGGTCAAACACAAAGGTGCTATTATTCCAGCAAATATTTGGAATTCAATAGAATTTTAAGTTGCTTAACTGTATTTATATAGTCTGATCTGCCATTTCCGCTTTAAAAAACTTAAGCCGCTTGATAACCGTCTTGAGCATTGATATCGACAGAAAAATATTCGATTCTGTTGCGGCCGTTCTGTTTAGCCTGATACAAAGCTTTATCGCTTCGATCAAGAATTTGTTCAGGTGTTGCGAGATCCTCCGATCCATCAACGCCAGAAATACCGATACTGACGGTAATCTCAATGCCCTCGATGCCTTCAATATCATAAGGGCTCCGCGCTTCCTCAAGTATTCGTTGAGCAACTATCTTGGCCCCAGCTACTGTTGTGCCATGCAACAACATGAAAAACTCTTCGCCGCCAATCCGACCAACAGTGTCCGTTGTTCGGCTATTCTTCATCAGAATGCCTGACAGCACGCGTAACACCTGATCACCACCGCAATGCCCATACTTATCATTGATACCTTTAAAATGATCAATATCAATCATTAGCACCGAGAATGGACTGCCATAACGACGGTACAGAGCAACTTCTGAGCTCAATACATCATCAACAAAACGACGATTTTTCAAGCCAGTCAGCGAATCTGTAACCGCAAGCTTTTCAAGCTTTTTATTGAATTCGAGCAGTTGCTCATTGGCCGTGGCAAGTTTGGAATGACTGATTTTTAATTTTGCAAGCAATTGAGCATTGTCACGTTCAAGTGTGGCGTATGCATGTGCCTTTCGAGCTATTGCGATCAGCCTTGGATGATCATCAATCGGTTTCTCGATATAATCGTATGCTCCACCTTTTAAAGCGTGTAACACAGTGTCGAACCCACCGTGTGCGGTCATGATAATGGTTTTAACTGAGCCATCCATATTGGATATTCGCTCTAGCAACTCCAGACCGCTCATCCCGTCCATACAGACATCAGTAAACACAACGTCAAACACATGCACACCAAAAAGCTCCAGTGCCTCTTCACCACTGTTCGCCGTAATAACTGTGAAGCCTTCCTGCTCGAGTACAGCAGCTAAAATATCACAGGTACTTTGGTCGTCATCAACAACCAAAACGACGCTTCTAAATAATGGGGGATTATTCATTGTCTAATATTTCTTTCCAGGTCACTCCAACGCACGCTATGACACCTTTTTCGATCCGTCATATGCTGTAACGTCAAAATTAGCTTTTCTTTCATTGCACATTAGCAAAACAGATGTGTAATGACCTTTTTTTGCCAAACAGTAGACATTTTTATGCAGAGCAGATATTAGTAAAGCTTGAAAACACCATTTAAACTAGTTCGGCGCCAGCCGCACGGCAATGTCTAATGCAAACACTATCAACTGAATACGGTGATTACGACCTGGAGCGCAGCCCCCCGAGTCGAGACAACACACTTAGAGCCTGGGATGCAGCTGATGAGCTGCTACTGGCACATTTGCATGAACACGACCTGCTACTGCACAACCATAAACAGCGAATACTGATCATAAACGATAACTTCGGGGCGCTGGCTTGCGCTGTCGCACCCCACAGATGCGTTAGTTGGTCCGATTCAAAACTGTCTCATCTTGCTACGGTGAGAAATAGAGTTCGCAATCACCTGGATCATGGACCAATCAAACATTCACAGACGTGCGACATGACGAGTGAATCAGCTTTATTAGCTGGACATTCAGAAAATGACTCTGATGGCGAAATCGAAAAAAATAATAGTATTGAGCTCACGCTACTGCCATCCACAGAAAAACCGCAGATGCTTTTTAACCTGATACTAATCCGAATACCTAAGTCCAACGCTTTATTGGAGGAGCAACTCACTGGCTTGTTTCACTGCATCGACGAGAACACAACCATCATCGCAGCAGCTATGATCAAACACTTGCCAAAATCATCGGTTTCGTTACTAGAAAAATATATCGGCAAGGTCACAACGTCGCTAGCACACAAGAAAGCACGCCTATTATTCAGCCAGCCGAGCACAACACCTGTTGAAAAGAATAGCCCGTATCCAACTTACTATTTTGATGAAATTACGAATTTAAATCTATGCAATCACGCCGCTCTTTTTTCACGCGAGCAACTGGATATTGGCACACGCTTTTTTCTTTCCCATTACAAAAAACTACCCGAGTCGGAATCAGTTATAGATTTGGGATGTGGCAACGGTATCCTTGGAATTGCCTATCAGCAGAAGTATCGTGCCTCAACAGTGACGTTTATTGATGAATCTTATATGGCTATAGTTTCAGCGAACAAAAATCATCAACAGGCATTCCCGAATATTGAAGTAGCCGCAAAATTTAACTGCACAAATGGATTAGAAGAAACAGATACAGCCACTGTTCAGTTAATTCTTTGCAATCCACCCTTTCATCAGCAACATGTTGTTGGAGAACATATTGCAGCCGGTATGTTACGTGAAGCAAAACGCTGCCTGGCTCCCTATGGCGAGCTTTGGATTGTGTGCAATCGACAGCTTTCCTACAAGCAACGCTTAGGCAGAATTTTCGGCCACTGCCAGATAATTGCGACTAATAGAAAATTTACAATACTAAGGGCAGTTAAGAGAGTCTAATATATACTGCCCCTCAGATCAAAAAAGGAAATGTCCATTTACTGCATTCTTTTCCTGCTCAAGATCGTTTGCACTGATCATTTCCTCTGGAAATAGAGTGAGTAAATAAGTAAGAGCCAAAGAACACCGATTTAGGGTTTAACTATTAACTAGCATCTGCTCCACTATTAAGTGGACTATTGGAAATACAAGTATGATTCATCAACGCGTACGAAAATTTAATACGAAAGAAACTTATCCAGAACAAAACCTTGATAACGATCTCTGTCAGGCAGTTGTTGCCAGAGGCACTACTGTATATTTGCGCGGCCAGTGCCCACAAAATCTCGATGACGCCAAAAACATTGAAAGCCATGATCCGGCCGAACAGACCCATAAGGTTATGCAGAACATAAAACAACTGATCGAAGAGTGCGGTGGCAACATGGAACACCTTGTAAAAGTTGTTGTTTACATCACCGACGTCAGGCACCGTGAAGCGGTTTATCAAACCATGGGCGAGTATATAAAAGGCGTGTATCCTGTATCTACCGGGCTTGTGGTTCAAGCACTTGCACGCCCAGAATGGTTGGTAGAAATTGATGGGACAGCCGTAATTCCAGATTAACACCTCACGAAAACGCTTGGCTGCTTGCACTAGTGCCATAGAGTAATAGCGTTACCACGAATAACTTAAATTGGTCTAGATATGACATTCTCAATTGTTGCTCGCTGTGAAGACACTGGCATGCTAGGCGTTGCCATAGCATCATCATCACCTGCGGTAGCGGCACGTTGCTCGTTTGCAAAAAGCAAAACAGGCGCAGTCGCCACTCAAAATATCACCAACCCTGCTCTTGGCCCATATATCTTAAGCCTTATTGAAAATGGATCAACTGCGGAACAGGCCATTAATGCCCTTGAACAAGTCGATGAGCATTTACAATACAGACAGGTTCTGCTTGTTGACTCAACAGGCAATAGCGCGATTCATTCCGGAAAAAAAGCACTTGGCATTTGGTCTGATGCCAATAATCATAATGTAGCCTGCGGTGGCAATCTCCTGGCAAATGCTGAAATACCATCAACAATGGTAAGCGCTTTTAATAATAGCAGCGGGCATTTAGGCGAACGATTATTACAAACAATGGAAGCGGGATTACAAGCAGGTGGAGAAGCCGGCCCAGTACATTCTGCTGGGCTAAAAATTGTTGACGATGTCAGCTGGCCGATAGTTGATTTACGATGTGACTGGACAGAAAGTTGTCCCATCGGGCAACTCAGGAATACATGGAAGGTTTATCAACCACAAATAAGCGATTATATCGACAGAGCGCTCAATCCACATAAAGCACCAGGCTATGGCGTTCCAGGCGATCCTTAAAAAGGCAGCGCAACCGAATACAACTTGAACCAGCCACAACCGGATCGGCATTGTGAATACAGACGACATACTTAAAAAACTCATAGCGTTTAACACAGTAAGTCGCAACGCCAATATTGACTTGATGCATTTTGTTCAAAGGCTTCTTAAAGATCATAATATTGCGACGACACTCATTCCAAATGAGGCTGGCACCAAAGCCAATCTGTTTGCCACGGTAGGTCCAAATACTAATGGCGGCGTCATGCTATCAGGACATACTGACGTTGTACCCATAGACAATCAGAACTGGACTAAGCCTGCATTCAAGCTTGTTGAAGAGAACAGGCGATATTACGGTCGTGGCACAACAGATATGAAAGGATTTATAGCGTGTGCTTTGTCAGCAGCAATAAAAGCCCAAAGGTGCACACTGGCTTCACCACTGCATATTGCCTTGTCGTATGATGAAGAGATTGGCTGTGTAGGCGTCCACTCAATGATAGCCATGCTTAAAGACTCCCCCAATAAAGCTAGCCTGTGTATTGTTGGTGAACCGACCAATCTTGCCGTAGCCACAGCGCACAAAGGCAAAACAGCGGTGCGTGTTGAATGTATAGGCCAGGAAGGACATTCTGCGCTAGCACCAAAAGCCTTAAATGCAATTTATATGGCTTGCGACTTGATACGCATCATACAAGACACTCAGGAATCTGTAAAAGCACAATGCAATGAAGAGCAACTTGAGGATATCGACTACACCACTTTGCATGTAGGCAAAATAAACGCTGGGGTTGCACTGAACATCGTTCCTAACTCCTGCGTCTTCGATTTCGAAATTAGAAACGTTTCTCAAGACGACCCGGAAGAAATACTCAACAACATTAAAACCAGAGCAAGTGAGCTTTTGAAGCCACTTAAAGTGCAGTTTTCACAAGCTGCTATTACTTACAAGGTAATCAACCAATACCCTGGCCTCGACACCCCAATAGATTCAGAGGCAGTGGCATTCGTTAAATCTTTAACCGGTGCAAATAGCACTACATCTGTTGCCTTTGGCACTGAAGGTGGCCTCTTTTCCAAAGTCCTTTCGATACCTACTGTCATCTGTGGGCCTGGTTCAATGGATCAAGGGCACAAGCCGGACGAATATATCGAAATATCAGAGCTAAGAAAGTGTGATCAGGTGCTGTCAAAACTTCTGGGGGTTCTGGAAAAAAACAAAATGTAGAAACGAGCTGATGGTTAAGGTCGCGTTTTTGCGTTTCACTGAGCTGATATAGAAAATGTATTACCGTGTGTATTAATAGTAGCTCGATTTATCAGCCTGGCTTATTAAAACTCAAGCTTATTTTATAAATGCCTTGGCCATATACTGATAAAAATCCCAAACTGTACCTTCCAAATCCGGTGGTGCCAGGAAACCACGGCTTGCAAAACGAGAAGCTAAACCCGCCTGTACATCGAGCAGACGCTCCCTGTCTTCTTTGTTAAATGCACGTGCAAATTCCAGCCGTTCTTCAGCTTCGCCTGATTCAAACACCGCATCTCTTGCAATGACATCCCAACGTGTTTGCAAACCAGTAGACCCGGTTGGGGTGATACTCATATATACGGAGGAATTGGGCGATATTGCCGCAACAAAACCGGGATAAACCCAAACCATCATCGACATACTCTTTTCCTCTTCTGTCATGTCTGGATGGACCTGTACACGACCGGAAAAAGAATCGTTGTAATGAGATTTGTAGCCTGTATATCCCTCGCCACCGGGTATTTTTTTACATAGCCTTGTTGGTGTCATAGGGTGCAGCGTATCTCGATGTACGGGTGTTAGGTGATAGCCTTCCATAAAATTCTCGGCAAGGCACTTCCAGTTAAGCGGCCAGTTTTCTGTTGATGCACCAATGCTTCTCATTTCTTCAGCATGATAATTTTCTACATACTGATTCAACCCAGCGGTTTGTATTTCGAAACCTTCAGCCTTGCCACTGAGATTGACAAACAGCCATCCCATCCATGTATGGGTTTTAAACGAAGGTAATTGGCACTGCTGTTTATCAAAGCCGGGGCTCTTGTCTACCAGCGGTGCAGACAGCAAACTCCCATCCAACGCATAAGACCAGCGATGGTAGGGACAGGTGAATCGCTTTGAATTGCCCTTGCCCTGAAGAATTTGACTACCTCGATGTCTACACACATTCGAAAGCACTTGCACCACATGTTCATCGCTTCTGGTGACAATTAGAGGCTCAGAAAATATTTCTAGCGTGTAATAGTCACCTATTTTGGGCACCTCATCTAAACGACCAACACAAACCCAGCCATTAACAAACAGTTGCTCAGTTTCGATTTTATGAAGATCTGGGTGCGTATAAAACGATGGTGGCATGGAGCGCGGCACAACATCTGTTGCTGTTAGTAACTCCTGTAATGCGAAAGCTGAATCCGGTGGCAGGCCCAAATCAGACATATTTGCGCTCATACCGATACTCGCTTTCCCAGGTACTGAGCAAAATCATAGTTAGGCCGTTCCAAGTGTGATAGAGGACCGGGCATGGCAAGCTTCGAACACAGACCTTTGTACACTTTTTCGGTACAGCCACGATCTTCGACATTGACTTCATCAAGCAACTCTTTAAGAGATGTGAAGTGCTTTTGCGCTTCAGGGTCGTCTATATAATCTGATGACATGCCACCACCAAACATAATTCTCACTTGACCCACGCCATGGGGGTGTAGTGACAAGTACCAAAAATAACCTGGAGTTAAGGTAATAAGCAGGCTTGGGTAAATTGCCAACAAATAAGTCATGCGGCGCCTCTCACCTTTCAATCGTTTATTTGTTTCATGCGCTAAAGCAATTTTCAAACTATCGTCTTTTAAGATAGTGTGGTAATTAAACGCTTCATGTCCTGGCGGACAAATCATCTCCTCAAGCCTGGACAAGCCACCAATAGTTCCGCGATGACAAACAGGCAAATGATAGCTTTCCATAAAATTCTCAGCCAGCACTTTCCAGTTGGTATCCCACAGATGTGTTTCAAAAAAGGTTTCGTGATAATCAGCCATACCGTAATCACCAACCATTTCCGCAACACTCGAGAGTTGATCCTTCACTGCGGGTGCATCGTTGTTGAGCGTCACCATGATCCATCCAAGCCATTCCTCGCATCTGATAGATGGCAACTGCATACTCTTTTTGCAAAAAGCTTTGTTCTCTTGCATGGCAGGTGCACCGCGCAGCGTGCCATCAAGCTCATATGTCCATGCGTGATAAGGGCAAACAATCGAATTGGTTTTACCGCGCCCTTCGAGCAAAGTGGACATGCGGTGCAAACAAACATTCGATTGCGCACGCAGCTGACCACTCTTGTCGCGAACAACCATGACAGGCTGTCCCGCAAGTTCAAGCGTAATGTATTCGCCTGGCTTACTGATTGAAGATGCCCTTCCAGCGCAAAACCAGTCCTTGGTAAAGATGTGTTCGAGTTCCGCAGCCAGAAATTCTTTTGATGTGTACACGCTACTGGGCATGGCATGCGCCTGCTCAAACGGTACAGAATTGGAATTTAGCAGCTCATTGACGGCCAACGATTGTGTGCCATCTATCTCACCCTGATGCAAATTATCTTTACTTGATGTGCCCATGACTGGAAGATCGCCCGCCTATCCTCAGATCGTGGAAAATAGCACAGATATAAGCCGTTTAAAAAGACGTAAATGCGACACTTGGGACGAGCGACAACTTTATTGCGCTTGAGGGTGTTTCTAACAGGCTAATGTGTCGAATTTCGGCGCGACAATGAGTCAGGTATGGGGCACTAACCTACTCTTGCGTCATAATAATTCGTGCTCGCACACGAGCATCAAGTAGATAACGTGCACACTCTGGCGGGTTAAATTGTGCAACGCTTTTTAACTCTGAATAGTGAGTGTTGTCCGCATCGACGGCAAGCAACTGTTGCAGCTGATGGCGATCACAGAGGGTGGTATTTTCACCTTCCCTGCTAACACGGAATTGCGGCGTATTAACAACTGACAAAAAACCAGCCTCTATTAATGCTCCAAGGTATTTTTGAAAAAAACCAATTAACAGCGTTAATGCATGCTGGCCGTCAAAGTCAGGATCGGGCACGATAATGATGTGCGAATAACGCAAAAGCTCAGGATCACATTCATGATCAAATCCACAACCTAACTTCTCTACCAACAATTCGCACTGCTTATTTGATCGTACAGCTTTGGAGCTGGCTTTATGTACGTTAATGAACTTGCCTTGAATACAGTGCACATCATGGGCTTGTTTGTTAATACCCTGTCGCAATGAACTAAAAGCTGAGAGGCCTTCAACGATGTACAGCTCTTTTTTTGTTTCAATCATCCTGAACAGGCAAAAGAGTACTGCGAGGCTGATTTAGAGTCTCAGGCAAGAAAACTATTTACCTTAAGTCGTCAGATGAACCAACGCGAAATTAAACTACTTGGCAAATAAGGTTACGTTCAGCAGATTGGCACTGTTTGTTAAATCTGATTTAAAAAAAACAAATACCTTTACTGCATCGTTTCCACCAGCCCAAGTGGTGGTCAGCAATTCACCTTCTGGCACAGATTCTGTTACCGGTGCCTTCCCAACCAAGGTATTCATTCTGTCAAGAATGACATCAGCATTGTCCTGCCCGTCCAGAATAATCGAACAGGAAGTCGAATCAGCATCTTTAAATTCCGGGAAAGTTTCTATAAAACTTTCAGCGGGTATTGACTGCACAAGACCCAACCTGAAAATACGTTCGCCCAAGCGAATATCCCAACCTTGCAATAATTTTGGGCTTTCTATTTCGCTGAATTTTGCAAGATCTTCACCTTTAATACTGCCCCAGGCAAAACGCAAAGCCATGTCTTGTAAACGCTTGACGTCTGGCACGACGGAATAGCACACGCTGTTAAATAAAAATACCGGATCAACAGGCTCTCCCTCTGCAGTGCCCTGGGCAGTAGCCAAAGATTGATTAAACACCAATACGAATGCAAGAAGCGTCTGACAGGCCCAATTGTATTTCTTTATGAAGCCATGCGCATTTGCTGAGTAAATAGGGAAGGTTTTAAGTATTACAGACATAAAGCGATAACCCATTGGCCCTTGAATGGGCTGTTAATAAAGCTGGTGACAGTATATCGCGACCTGCAGATGTTTACTGTTACCTTTCCTTACAGGGAGCATACTATTAATGTGCCTCTTAACAATGGGGTCACATTTTTCAAACCCCATCACAGATTCTGACTTACCAGGGCTGCACCCTCACTCATCGACGCAAGCTTTGCGTAAGCAATATCAGGATCAACCGAGCCAAAGCCTGCAAAAGTACCAAAGCCACAATCAGAGCCAGCAATAACACGATCAGCTCCGACAATATTGATAAACCGCTCCAACCTTTGTGCAACGAGCTGCGGATGCTCAACAAAATTACTGGTTGTGTCCAGAACCCCGGGTACCAGTACTTTGTCATCCGGAATTTCTGCGGCACGCTCTTTAAACGTTACCCATTCGTGTGCATGTCGAGGGTTGGATGTTTCGAAAAGGACATAGCGAGCCTTTGCACTCATCAATATAGGAAATACTGTATCCATATCGATATCACAAACATGCGGTCCCTCATAATTACCCCAGCAAATATGCAAGCGTACTTTTTCCTGCGGTACGTTGCGCAGTGCATGGTTCAAGGCTTCAACGTGCATATTCGCGATTGACAGAAATTCTTCATCCGTCATATCAGAAAAAAGCATGTGACGCGACAGGGCAAGATCGGGGCAATCGAGTTGAAGATCAAGCCCCGAAGCGACAATCGTTTCATACTCTTGCTGCATGGCATCAGCGAGTGCAGCAAGATAGTCTTCACGCTTTTTATAAAATGCATTTTGAAGGAATAATGAAATGACACCCGGTGATGCTGCGTTCATAAACCCACGTTGAACACCGTGTTTTTTCATGGCCTCTTTTAGATTATTGATATCTTTATTCAATTCATCCTGACCTTTGGATGTAACCTCTCCTGTACACTTGGGCCTTGCGTATTGAGGCGTGCCACCATCATCTGCCAAGCGTTTTAAAAAGCCTGGATACAGTTTTAGATCAGCCGGTGCATTTCTTTCGCTATCGCCAGAGAAGCCGGTATAGCGATCTTTTACATAAGTGGCATACGAGATTTTTGATGTCTCACCATCTGACACAATATCGACACCGGCCTTAACCTGTTTTTCAACAGTGTCGGAGCAGGCGTTTTTCATACACTCATCAAACGCTTTTTGGTCATACGGTTTTTCATTTTCACGTGCAAAGATAAAATCAACCACATCCTGTGTTCTGGGTAATGACCCAACGTGGGTCGTCAATATATTGCTCATGATGACGTTTTCGTGTGAAATAAATTATTCGAATATTGACTACCATGCTTTTTTGCGAGCCGGTAGGCAACGGTTTGTCGCGCCAAACACTCGCTAAACACTATTGCGTTCGTGTAGTGCTAGTGTTATGTTCTGCATACGTATGCAATGCTATTTGCACTATACCATTTTGGCCTTTGAACGAGCATATATCTCAAAGGCATCTTTGCATCACATTTGTAAAGCAAACACAGCTGGTTTAAAACCCAGACCAGCCAATAGTCTTTTTTGGAGGATCGAAATGAACAGAATTCTTAAATCAGCATTGATTGCGACAGGTCTGATGTCTCAATCAATAGCCGCGTATGCTGCTTGTGGCATCGAAAGCGGAAACGTCAATATTCTTGGTAATGAATTCCCGGCCATTCAAACAGTCGGAGCCGCTGCGGCCGCCTGCGCTGGAGATGGTGTTGAAATCAAAACCAACCTGACCAAAGAGCACAAGGATATACAAGTGCCCAGTCTTACGAGCAACCCAGCGGAGTACACAGCGGCCATTGTTGCCAATTCCTCGATCGTGCCATTGATGAACGACGATCTTATCCGGCCACTGGATGATTTAATTGCCAAACACGGTGGCAATTTCAAGGACAACCAGAAAATTTCCATAGGCGGAAAAGTTATGGCAATTGGGTTTATGGCGAATGCACAACACCTGGTCTATCGCAAAGATATTCTCGAGCAGGCGGGTGTCGAAGAACCCAAATCATATGAAGAAGTTCTGGCAGCTGCAAAGATCATTAAAGACAAAGGCCTCATGCAGTACCCGTTTGGTGCAGCCTATGCGGCTGGTTGGGGTCTGGCACAAGAATTCAACAATATGTTTCTCGGTCATGGTGGTGAATTTTTCAAAGACGGTACAGCCATGCCCAACATCAACAACGAAACGGGCGTTGCAACGCTTAATGTTATGAAAGCATTAACCGAGTATATGAATCCCGATTTCCTGACCCTTAACAACAATGAAATCAATGCCGAATGGAAGGCAGGCAACGTTGCCATGATGCAAATGTGGGGTTCACGCGCTGGGCCTTTACTCAGTGATGAGGGCACAGCCCCAGGTGTTTCAGAAAATACGGTATTGGCAGGCGCACTGCTTGTTGGTGGTGGATCAATTCCAGCTACAACTTTGTGGTGGGATGGCTGGACAATCTCCAAGAACATCTCTGACGAAGACGCTGAAGCAACCTATCTGGCTTTGATCAATGGCATTGACCCAAAGATAATGAATGATGAGGTTGCCACACAAGCAGTATGGATGATCGACGGTTATGAGCCTACGCCAGCCTCTGCAGGTGTTTTCGCCACAATGGCATCTGGTGCCAAGCCTTACCCGATGATTCCCTACGCCTCATTACTGCACACAGCGCTTGGCAATGAATTACCTGACTTTTTTGCAGGCAATGAATCGGCAGAGAAAACACTTGAAGATGTTGAAGCCGCCTATGAAACAGCAGCAAAGGAAAAAGGGTTTCTGTAGCTCAATATCTGTTAATTCGATAAAAACAGGGAGGGCGCTTAGGTCCCTCTCTGTCTGATTAAGCAAGTTATTGCCGACGCCCGAGCCGAGTACAGTTTTATGCATAGCTGTCTCGGCTCGGGTGTTCATCTAAAGATTCACTTGATGCTTATTACCCTCTCTTTTATTTTCGGTGAAATGCAGTGAGACACCGTACATTTTTCTGGTTTTTTCTACCCACAGCGTTAGCAATGCTGTTGTTTATCTTTTTACCTATTATTTCAGTCGTCACACAATCTTTGTTTATAGATCATGAACAAGTTTTTACTGAAGTTGAAAGTTGCGACTTTTTTGGTTGTAAAAAAACAACGATTATCGATACTGCTGCAACAGAGCAATTGCGAGATGAACAACCATTAGGTCGGTTTATTGGCTTACAAAATTACTTTAACCGAAGCCATCTTGCCAGCAGCGAAATTGCACTGGCCTGGTCGAGCGCAGAGTCCTTCGGTGAATTTTACGATAACGTCTATAACTTGCCCTTGTATCGCGCCATCATATTCACACTTGTGTACACCTTTACGGTAACGCCACTACTGATCATCATCGGGTTTTTTATCGCCATTGGCGTTAATACCATTAACCGGGCAATTAGAGGCTTTGTCATCTTCTTCTCACTGCTACCAATGATTGTTACACCATTGGTCGGGTCGCTCATTTTATTCTGGATGATCGACTCTCGTGGCATTATCGGCAACACTTTGCAACGACTTTTTGAAGACCCTGATTTATCATTAAAAGCGTCCACCCCACTTACCTGGGCAACCTTGATAGTTTATGGCGTCTGGCACGCTGCACCCTTTGCTTTTGTTATTTTTTACGCTGGCTTACAAACACTGCCGCAGGACACACTAGAATCCGCCATGATAGATGGTGCGAGCCGCTGGGAACGCATAAGATACGTTGTCATTCCACACTTGATGCCACTGGTTACGTTTGTTGCGCTTATTCAGCTAATGGATAACTTTCGCGTTTTCGAGCCAATCGTTGGCTTCAATGCCAGCGCACACGCAACCTCACTATCTTCGATTATATTCAGCGATCTTTCTGGCGAATCACGGCTTCTGTCATCTGCTGCAACGACCTCCGTACTGACAATTATTGGTGTGGTAATTCTACTTTCGCCAGTGCTGGTCCGTACCTGGCGTGACTGGGGCAAGAAATACTGACATGTCATCCGTTGTCGAAAACAAGCCATTATCGCTACGGCTATTCTCTTCCGTATTTATCCTATTATGGCTATTCATTGCAGCGTTTCCATTCATATGGACATTCTGGGGTTCATTCAAAGTTGAGCTGGATTTCTTTTCAAAAGAAAACTGGACTAACGCCATAACCGGTTTGCGCACCATCAGAGAATCAGGCTCAGCGTTTACCTTTGCAGGCTACGAAGGTGCATGGGTTCAGGAAGAATTCTGGAAGGCCGCAATCAATACCACGCTGGTTTGCTTTTTCGTTGTTTGTATATCGCTGACTATTGGCACGCTTGGAGCGTATGCCTTATCACGCTCTGGTTTTCGTTATGCTTTCTGGCTTCTGATACTGGCACTGGTCTTTCGGGCAATGCCACACATTACACTGGTAACAGGCTACTTACTGCCATTTTTTGAATGGGGATTGTGGGGCAAATTATCCACTACTATTGTAGTGCTTGTGGCGATTAACCAACCGTTTACATTGTGGATGCTGCACTCATTTTTCCAAAAAATTCCAAAAGAGCTTGATGAAAGCGCTATGGTTGATGGTTGTACGCCGTTCAAAGCATTTAGGTTCGTTATATTGCCTGTTATGTGGCCAGGTGTTATTACGACTGGACTGTTTTCATTCCTGTTGGCTTATAACGACTTCGCTGTAACAGCGATGTTGCTCTCTAAAGAAAACCAAACCATGATTCCAAAAATTGCAGGGTTCTTGGGAACCACTCAAACCGAAGGTAAT
>CALHRQ010000039.1 GCA_938038175.1 uncultured Granulosicoccaceae bacterium
AAAATGGAAATGCTATCCAGACGAGCTTATGGGTTTAGAAACTTTGAGAATTACAGATTAAGGGTACTGGCCCACTGTGGTTGGGATGGTATTATTAATAGGGTCTGATGAATGCTCATCCCCCGTTAATTGGGTAGAGCCGGGCCCGGCGCTGACCTTAAATACAGCAAATGGATTATTGAACATCGATGTCACTCAAGTGCACCGATAATACTAGACGTCTATTGTTTTAATTGGTCGGGACGATAGGATTCGAACCTATGACCCCCACAACCCCATTGTGGTGCGCTACCAGACTGCGCCACGCCCCGCCGACCATTTAACTTGCTGATATTATTCGATATTCTCTATCAGCATCAGAAGGGACTCATTTGGTGAACTTTACGCCATCAGGCGATCGCGTCCGCTTCATCCGAACATTATAACGCAATCCTGTGCACATCCGTTAAGTTAACGACGCGGTCTAAAAAATTTCGGACAGTGTTTCAGACGTTACGGTACAGCCTTAAGTGTCTGTGTGCAGCATGAGTCTGTTGGTGTCGACTCACAAAATATCAGGCTCACTGTGATCACTTTGCCATAGCTTTAACACAGCCATATTTCGCGATGGGAGTTTCAATTATTTGAGAATGACCTTTAAACCTGGCTTTGGCTTTTCTTGTTAATCTGACCCACACAGCACAGTGAGTACTGAGGTTTAATACGAAGAACTCTGCCGAGTTTTTACTGTCATTTCGAAAACACAATTAAATTAAATGAGTAGCGCCTCCGATGGCACCATCAAAGCCCTATCATTCTGGTGAATTAGCAGCACAACATAAGGCTGGTACGCGCGGTGCGGCCATTGAGCTGGCGGAGGTGATGACGGATTCACTCAGTTTTTCGTCGAATCATGACGCGTTTTTAGCTGCCCGCCGTTTTTCAGTATTGACCAATGTTGAAGCTGACAGTGGTCATGTTTGGGTAACGCCTTTGTTCGGTAAAAAAGGAGATTTGAAAGCAATTTCCGAAAATGAAATTATCATTTCAGGCGGCTGCATCCCAGTTGATGATGTTATCAATCTTTGTCAATCCGGCACACCACTTTCTCTATTGGCAATCGACTTAAATCAGCACAGACGACTTCGCATCAATGGGGTAGCAAAAGCACCGATCGATAGCGTGAGTAATGCTCTCACTTTCAACGTCAGGGAATTCTCCCCGAACTGCCCAAAATATATAAATAAACGAACAATCATTGTCGACGCTAATGGCGCAGAACCCATTAACTCTGAGGCTGTTCGAGAAAAGAGAACCCGCCTGTCTGAGTCTGATCAGGCGTTTATCACTGCCATGGATACCTTGTGGATTGGAAGCTATGCGCCAGATATTGGCGCTGATACAAACCATAGAGGTGGTAAACCAGGTTTTATCAGAGTCACATCGCCAACCACTATCGAGTGGCCAGAGTATCGCGGTAACGGCATGTTTTTCACATCAGGAAATCTGGAAGTAAACGACAAAGCCGGAGTCACATTGATTGATTTTGAGTCTGGAAGCTTCATACAAATGACCGGGCATGGCTATGTAGACTGGCAGCACAATGGGAGCTACGAAGGTGCAACACGAGTCATTAAATATCACATAGAAAAACTGGTTCGAGTGGATCAGGCAACGACGCACAGATGGGAAAGACTGGACTTCTCACCCTATAACCCTGCCATTGCTGGAAAAAAAACTGGCGTTGATATAAGTACGGATGGCTTCCCGTTTGACGTAACGCTAGCCAAAATTGTTGAAGAAACCAAACACGTAAAAACGTTTCGCTTTGTGGCTAAGCAACAAATACCGTTTCTACCAGGCCAATATGCAACGTTTGAATTTAAGCAGCTTCCGAAAGGCTCTTCATCAGAAATTCGTACGTGGACTTTGTCGGAAACACCTAACAGTATCAACGGAGATAATACACTTGATATTACCGTCAAGAGAGTAACCAATGGCTTGGTTACTAATTGGCTTCATGAACACGCAACTGTGGGGCTAAAGGTTACATTGAAAGGCATCCAGGGTGGAATGACAGGCATTCAACTCGATTCAAACCACTCGGCACCATCAGTTGCAAAAAATCTTTTATTGCTCAGTGCGGGTATTGGCATCACTCCAAATATGGCTTTAGTAAGAGGCTTGGGTGCATTTGTGCTACAGGAAAAAACGGCCATAACCATGATTCATTGTGAGCGGCACGAAGAGGATCTGCTTTTTCAAGACGAAATAGCTCGCCGAGTAGCAAACTATCCAAACTTTACCTATACCAACATTATCACTAGCAAAGAAGATCGCTTATCTCAAAGTACACTGGCAGCATTGGTTACCAATGCGCCACAACAACAGGCTTATGTTTGTGGGCCAGTTGGTTTCATGCACTCTATGACAAAGCATCTGGTTGAAATCGGCGTCTCACCAGAAAATATTTTTACGGAGAGCTTTGATTTCTAAGAAAGGTTTTTACTATAAAAGGGTGTTCACAATCACTAACCAAGCTAAATGTGGCGATCCAGCTATCTAGCCATTCGAATGTGGGCCCATGAGCGTCAATGAGCATCAATGTGGGATATCACTGCATGAAGTGTTCAATGCATGAGGTGGTCAATGCATGAGGAGGTCTGTGCTAAAACTAATGGAGCCTGCAAACCGAACTAACGATGTAAAATCACGTTCGCAAAATACGCAACACGTCCTCAAGCTCTGTACGGAGCTGGCGCATCATCTGCTGAGATTGCGCGTTGTCATCACGGATAGCATCACCGGCAAGGTGCTGACGCGCACCGCCGATGGTGTAACCTTCTGAATACAACAAACCACGAATTTGCCTGATAAGTACAACATCGTGCCGTTGGTAATAGCGTCGGTTGCCGCGCCGCTTGACCGGCTTCAGGTCCGGAAATTCTTGTTCCCAGTAGCGAAGTACGTGCGGCTTAACCTCACAAAGATCGCTGACCTCACCGATGGTGAAGTAACGCTTATTGGGAATGGTAGGTAATTCGTTGTTATTGCTGGTTTCCAGCATAAGCTTCTACACGTGCCTTGAGTTTCTGCCCAGGTCTGAATGTTACTACGCGGCGAGCAGAAATGGGGATTTCTTCGCCTGTCTTAGGGTTTCTACCTGGACGTTCGCTTTTATTACGTAATACGAAGTTACCGAAACCGGATAGCTTGACATCGTGACCGGCTTCGAGTGCGCTTCGCACCTCTTCAAAAAAATGTTCGACAAACTCTTTGGCCTCACGCTTGTTGAGACCAAGCTCGTCGAATAACATCTCTGCCATTGCTGCTTTGGTTAATGCCATCTCAACCCCTAACTACTCAGACTCTCTTGGAGTAAGCCTTTGAGAGTACTCGCACCTTTACCCATACCGCATACCTCATAACGCATACCGTCTAACGCATATTCGTTGACATAAAGAGCACTCGTTTAAAGTCGCACATCCTTATACCCGTAATACGGCCCCGAGCTCCTGTGTCGCGGCGTCAACAATTCGACTAACAGCTTGTTCCACCTCGGACTCCTCTAGAGTGCGCGAAAAGTCCTGCATAATCAAGCCTAAGGCAATGCTTTTCTTGCCTTTTTCGACTTTTTCACCCTTGTACACATCAAATGTAACCACTTGCCGCAACCAATCTGGTGCATTTCGTTGCGCACAGTCTTCAATAGCCCGGTGGGTGACAGATTCGTCCACCAAAAGTGCAATATCTCGCCTTATGCTGGGCTGGCGCGAAATAGGTGTAATAGCGGGCACTTTGGCCATGCTAAGGGCGGCTAAGGATAGTTCGAACACCAATGGCGTTTGCGCAAGATCCAATGCCTTCTGAACCTCTGGGTGCAGCCTGCCGAGGTAACCTACCTTGATGCCTTCGCATACCAGCGATGCACGTTGGCCTGGATGAAGCATGTCCAGATCACTGGATTCAAACGTGATACTGACACCGTTAGCCCGCGCGAACAGTAATTCGAGCTCGGCCTTCGCATCATAAAAATCAGCATCGCGACCATCCGTGCTCCAGCCCTCTGGCTGTTGCTGGCCCGCTATCAATCCTGCCAACATCGATTGCTGCTGCAGATTGTCATCTATCTGAATGTCCGTACCGTGATCAGCCGCAATGACATTATCCAAGGTTGAAACCGCACGCGTACCTGCCGGTAAAAAGCGTAAGCCAGTTTCAAACAAACGCATATTCGGTTGTTGCCGACTTTGGTTATGGCGCATGGTATCGAGTAAGCCAAGCACAAGGCTTGTGCGCATCACCGACATATCGGCAGAGATAGGGTTCGCTAAGGGCAATGCTTCAAGATCGGGGCGTAAACTTGCAAGCCTTGATGCATCGACAAAACTGTAAGTCACCACTTCTTGATAACCTTGGTTCGCCAGAATTTTTTTAATATCGATAGTGGGGACGATATTTTCGGGCACGGGTCGGAAGGTCGGTTGATGTGCAGGGGAAGTTCGCGGCAGATTATCAAAACCATGCACACGCCCTACTTCTTCTATGTAATCTTCTTCTATGCGTAAATCATAACGATAGCTTGGTGGCGTTACGGTCCAGCCTTCACTACTGGCTTGCCATGCGATACCTAAACGTGTGAATACGCGCTCTGCTAATTCATCTGGTAACACGACACCGAGTAAACGCGCCATACGGCTACTGCGTACCAATACCGGCTCACCTTTAGGCATACGTGGCGCATCTTGCCAGTCACGTGTAGGGCCAGGCTTTCCACCCGCAAGATTTAAAAGCATGCCTGTGGCATATTCTATTGCATCAACTTGCAGCGCAGGATCAACACCACGTTCAAATCGGTGAGAAGATTCTGTATGAGAGGCATACTGACGCGGCTTACCACTGATCTGTTCTGGTAAAAATAAGGCAGCTTCAAAAAAGATATTGCTGGTGTTTTCATCAACACCGGTGGAATCGCCACCCATAATACCGGCAATACCAATCGCACCGCTGTCATCCGCAATCACTGTGGTATCTGCTGTCAATTTGACTTCGCGGCCATCGAGTAACGTGATCAGCTCACCCTCGCCTGCCAGACGGACTTGTATTTCACCTTGCAGCTTGTCCAAATCATAGGCGTGCATTGGCTGACCAAGTTCGAGCATCACATAGTTGGTGATGTCCACTGCAGGATTTATCGAACGCACACCACTGCGGCGTAAACGTTCTGTTAACCAGATAGGCACAGGCTTACGCATATCAACATCACGCACCACGCGTCCGACAAAGCGTGCGCACGCCGTGGCAGAAGAGAGCCTGACAGGCCAAGTGTCGCTGTTCTGGTTATTAACCGGGGTAATTTCATGCAACTGCAAGGGCATATCGTTACGTGCACATAAATCTCGAGCAACGCCGCGGATGCTTAAGCAATCCCCTCTATCGGGTGTCAGGTCAATATCAATGATGGTGTCATCAAGCTCTAAATAACTCACCAGCGTTTCACCAACCGGTGCAGCATCATCAAGTTCAAGCAAGCCATCGGACTGTTCGTTGATTCCAACTTCAACACCCGAACACAACATGCCAAATGATTCGACACCGCGAAGTTTCGCTTTCTTTAACTTTTTGCCATCGGGCATGCGACAACCGACATTGGCGAAAGCGGTAATCAAACCCGGCCGCACATTGGGTGCACCGCAAACGACCTGCAGTAAATCGGATGTGCCATTATCTACTTCACATATGCGCAAGCGATCCGCATCGGGGTGCTGAACCACATCAACCACGCGCGCAACCACAACATCAGGCATACCTGGCAAGGCGGATGTCATGTCATCGACTTCCAAACCCAACAGCGTTAATTGCTCTGAAAGCTCAATTGAACTAACTGGTGGGTTAACCCATTCTCTTAACCATCGTTCGCTGAATTTCATCTGCTGCCCCGCCTAGTGAAACTGCTGCAAAAAGCGCAGATCGTTTTCGAAAAACTGACGTAAATCTTTTACGCCATAGCGCAACATGGCCAGGCGCTCAACACCCATACCAAAGGCATAACCAGTAAATGCCTCGGTATCTATACCAACTGAACGAAACACTTCCGGGTGCACAATGCCAGAACCCAGTACTTCCATCCATGGCCCGCCTGCAATACGAATATCCACTTCAACTGACGGTTCAGTGAAGGGGAAATACGATGGCCTGAACCGAATGTCACAATCATCCTGATCAAAAAAGAGTTTTAGAAACCCTTCAAGGTGGCCCATCAAATCGGTTAAGCCAACGTCTTTATCCACCAACAAACCTTCGACTTGATGAAACATGGGCGAATGGGTTTGATCTGAATCGCAGCGATACACACGCCCCGGTGCCACAATGCGCAGCGGTGGCGGGTTGGTTTTCATGTAGCGGATCTGTACTGACGAGGTATGCGTTCTGAGCAAACGATTCACATCAAAGTAAAAGGTATCGTGCATGGCTCGCGCTGGGTGATGCGCTGGAATATTCAGTGCTTCAAAGTTATGGTAGTCATCTTCAATTTCAGGCCCGAGCGCAACATCAAAACCAAGCTGCGCATACAGCGCTGAAATTCTTTCGATCGTTAAGGTAATCGGGTGTAAACCACCAGCAGGTTTGGCACGCCCTGGCAAAGTGATATCGATAGCATCCTGCTCTAGCTTTTCGGCAAGTGCTGCACCTTCAAGCTTTTGTAAACGTTCATCGAGTAAGCTCTGCACGGTTTGCTTGGTGCGATTAACGGCTTGCCCGGCCTCAGGCTTTTCTTCTTTTGGCAGCTGCCCCACCGCTTTAAGTGCGCTGGTTAAACGTCCCTTTTTACCTAACAGCTCTACCCTCGCCGCTTCGAGCTCGCCGAGATTATTTGCCGCCGCAATCATGGTTTGCGCATCGCTAAGCAAGCCATCAAGATCCAATGCCATAATCAATTCAACTTAAAAAAACCACACATTAAAAGAACTAAACATTTAA
Organism: uncultured Granulosicoccaceae bacterium; assembly: GCA_938038175.1. Classification (GTDB taxonomy): domain Bacteria; phylum Pseudomonadota; class Gammaproteobacteria; order Granulosicoccales; family Granulosicoccaceae; genus Granulosicoccus. The sequence goes on from CALHRQ010000039.1 coordinate 6,961, forward strand.
AGAACTAAAAGAACTAAAAACTATGAAATCACAATTAAGCACTAACTAATGTAAAAACAAACAGTCGCTGACACCAT
>CALHRQ010000040.1 GCA_938038175.1 uncultured Granulosicoccaceae bacterium
GGAAGTGGAACACAAAGTCTGAATATTCCGTTTACACGCGGTGAGTATCAAATAATACTTCATGCAGGAGATAACGTTCTTGCCGAACACAATATCAGCGTGGGCGGTGGAACACTCTCAGCAAGTTCATCAGCTGCAGCCGGTACATCAGTTGATGTCACCTGGGCAGGTCCAACCAGAGCAGGTGCGCAGGTATCCCTGATAGCAGCAGGTGATGAGATCAGTAATAACTACGATGCATTCTCGGTAAACAGTGCTCAAGGAAGAGGAACACAAAGTTTGCTTTTGCCTGATACAGCTGGCGAATACGAGATCATATTACATTCTGGTGATTCGATATTGGCAAGAAGAAATTTATCGGTTACCTTGTGATTGACTGGCACTTTGTCGAGAGCTTGTCCGAGTGTTCTCTTTTTAGTGTTTACTCTGAGTAACCCATGACTTCACGGCCGCCAGCTGCCCTTCATCACCCGCAGGGTCTGCAACTAAAGCAGGGTAATCAAACCCCAGCCTTGCAGCCAGCGCGGCACAGCGTTTGCTGTTAACCACTAACGGTGTTGCTTTAAGCTGGTTTGCATATAAAGGGCCAGCGATGTTAACGAGGTTTCTTAGAACATCATCACTGGTAACACTGATGATATCTGGCGCATTGTCAACAAAGGCCAGCTGACGAGCTGCGTCGCTGATAACCGGTATCACTCTCTTATAAACTTCCTTAACCTGCAGCGATATGCCGCGCTCTAAAAAGTGCTCTTCAATCAGCTTTCGCCCACCCACACCTTTAAACAAGATCACTGAGCTGGCAGGCGATTGAGTGCTATACCACTCAATAAAAGCTTCGCTTGTGTAAGGCGCTATTGGTTGATGGCTGACGGGTTGGTTTAATTTATTGAGCATACGCTGTGTTGCTTTGCCAATCGTCAGTACATTTTTACCCATCCAGGGCAGTGCGAGGGACTCGTGAACAAACTCCACTGCATTGCGGCTGGTAAAAAACACAAGCTCTGCGTTATCCAGCTCTTGCTGTTCCAGGGAAAAACTCACTGGTAGAATATCCATACAGGGCAGGCTAATCGGTTCAATACCCGCCTTGGTACATATTTCTATAAAGTTAGCCTGCTGGTGCTTTGGACGAGTGACAAGCACCCGTGGTTTGCGTGAGCAAAGCGTGCTCATGTATTGGTAGTTGGCGTTGCGGCGGCATCAAGAATGGCTTGCGCGCCTTGTGATAACAGGTTATTTGCCACCTTTTCTCCAAGCTCCTTTGCTTGCGCCACAGGCATGGTATCTGATGCTTCGAGTAACACTTTGCCATCCATTGCAATAACTCTCCCTACAAGATGTAACTGATTATCTTCTAGTTGTGCAAAGCCGGCAACTGGTGCTGAGCAACCACCGTTCAAGGTGGCACTCAGTGCGCGCTCTGCTGTTGTCCGTATCGCAGTTTCTTCATGATTCAACACATCGATCATGCTTTGAATGTCAGTGTCATTTTGACGAAGCTCGATCCCGATCGTACCTTGTGCTACCGCAGGGAGGCATAAATCCATTGGCAATACTTCGGTGATTCTGTCTTTGATACCGAGCCGCTCAAGTCCGGCGCAGGCCAGCAGGGTTGCGTCAAACTCTCCAGTTTCGAGTTTGTGCAAACGGGTGCCGACATTACCGCGCATATCCCGAATCTGGAAACTGGGGTAACGGTGCAGCAACTGCGCAAGCCGACGCGGGCTGCAAGTGCCAATAATGGCATCTTCCGGAAGTGCATCGAGGCTATCGTGTTTGACTGAAACCAGTGCATCCTGCGGATTTTCTCTTATCAGAACGGTACCGATAACGAGCCCATCGGGCATGGTGGCAGTCACATCCTTCATGGAATGCACAGCGATATCGGCCCGCCCATCCAGAAGTGCAGCTTCAAGCTCCTTAATAAACAATCCCTTGCCACCGATTTTGGACAGCGAAGTCTCAAGCCGCCGGTCACCTTCGGTTGTTATCGGCAACAGATCAACGCTCAGACCAGGGTGAGCTTTCATCAACAGGTCGCGAACGGTATTGGCCTGCCACAAGGCAAGTGGGCTTTGCCGGGTGGCAATACGTATCAGATCAGTCATCAAGTCTTGATTGTGCTGCAAAATTGTTAGTATACGTGCTTCACCCGCTCACTTTATAAAACTGATTCGATGTCCGATACGCAAAAGCCCAACTCTGACAATTCTGCTGACAAGCCAAAGTTGTGGGGAGGTCGATTTGAAGGGAGTACAGATCGTTTTGTAGAAGCCTTCACAGCCTCGGTACAGTTTGATCAGCGCCTGTATCGGCAGGATATTGCGGGCTCCAGGGCACATGCCAGCATGTTATTGCAGGTCGGTGTGCTTAGCAAAGACGATGTTGACGCCATTCATCAAGGGTTGGATCAGATTCAGGCAAGCATCGAGGCAGGTGAATTTAACTGGTCTGTTGCGCGTGAAGATGTACATATGAATATCGAAGCAGCCCTCACCGAACTTATCGGAGATGCGGGCAAGCGCTTGCATACTGGCCGTTCGCGTAACGATCAGGTTGCAACCGATATACGGTTATATCTGCGCGATGCTTGTGATGATGCCAGTGCTGAATTAAACCGATTGATGCAAGGTCTGCTGGATCTGGCTTCCGCCAACACCGATACGATCATGCCAGGTTTTACACATTTACAAACGGCACAGCCAGTGACCTTTGGGCATCATTTAATGGCCTGGTTCGAAATGCTTTATCGTGATTATGAGCGCCTGCAGGATACGCGTCAGCGTCTCAACCGTATGCCCCTGGGAGCAGCAGCGCTTGCCGGTACGCCATACCCTATCGACCGTGCGATTACCATGGAGCTACTCGGTTTTGATCAGGTTTGCGAAAACTCACTTGATGCTGTCAGTGATCGTGACTTTGCTATCGAATTCTGTTCTGCCGCAGCCCTTTGTGTGATGCACATGTCACGCATGTCAGAAGAGCTGATCCTATGGACATCAGCGCAATTTAATTTTATTGAACTGCCTGATCGTTTTTGCACCGGCTCATCAATCATGCCGCAGAAGAAAAACCCTGACGTGCCTGAGTTGGTGCGCGGAAAAACCGGACGTTGCAACGGTAACTTACTTGCGCTGTTAACTTTGATGAAAGGGCAGCCACTGGCTTATAACAAAGATAACCAGGAAGACAAGGAGCCATTGTTCGACTCAGTTGATACCTTGCTCGGCTGTTTGCGAGCGTTTGCTGATATGGTTCCAGCGATTATCCCCAATAAAGACACTATGCATAGAGCTGCAAAAAGCGGCTTTTCCACCGCTACCGATTTAGCTGACTACCTGGTCAGAAAAGGGTTGGCTTTCAGGGATGCACATGAGGTCGTCGGTATGGCCGTAAAACACGGTATCGAAAACAAGCTTGATCTGGCGGATATGGAGCTGGAAACCTTACGCTCTTTTCACAAGGCGATTGAGCAGGATGTGTTTGGTGTGCTGACGCTTGAAGGTTCGGTTAATAGCCGTAATCACATTGGTGGCACAGCACCCAGTCAGGTTAAGCTGGCGATTGAGCGTGCTCGTACGCGAGTAAAACACTAACAACGGAGAGTGCCCGTACGCGTGAGCCTACATCGCAAACAACCGTTTGAACCATGCTGAGATCGCTTCGACTTCTTCCAGGCTAACGCTGTGTGGCATAGCGTAATCCTGCCATTCAATGTTGGCATTGTGCTCTATCAGCAACTCGCGTGAGCGCTCCGCAACAGACATGGGTATAACATCATCCTGCTGCCCATGCGCCATAAAGATAGGCGTTTTGAAGCGCTCTGGTTTAACACTGTTGAGTTGATCAGCATCCATAGGCAGGTAAGTGCTTAGCGCCAGAATACCTGCAAAAGTATGCTCAAGCGTAAGTCCTGCCTGCAGCGCTATTGCACCACCTTGTGAAAAACCCGCTAGCACAATGTTCTGCGCTGGAATCCCTTTTTCTATTTCCGCGTCAACCAAATCTGCCACAGATTGCACCGATTCTGCAATACCACTGTCATCCTGGTCTCGGCTATTGAAGTCGAGTGTATCGATGTCGTACCAGCCACGCATGGCCGCACCACCGTTAACGGTTATAGGGCGAATAGGGGCATGAGGGAATATAAAGCGCACTCCGGGGCGGTTGAGCAGCTTGAATTCTGGCACTATCGGCTCGAAATCGTGACCACTTGCACCAAGGCCGTGCAGCCAGATTACAGAGTATTCTATTACTTCTGCCGTCTCGATCTCGATTGATTCGAGTAGTTTTGTTGTCATTATAAAATCAATGGCGTGGAAGCGGGTGCGGGTGGGAGTATACTCTAAAACCATCAACGAGCCGAGATTACCCTTGCTATGAATGCCCTAAAGTTGTTGCCTTTGTTGCTACTGGTATTTCTTTTCAGTGCGTGTGGTAACAAAGGGGATCTGTTTCTGAAGCCTGTAGAACTAAGCTCTGAGCAGTTACGATTACTGAGTGAAATTGATGGTGGGGCGGGTGTCAATGAGGGGCTGGACAATACCGGCACTGAGTCACAAACCGCTGGGTCTCCCAATCAACCGCAGGCTGATGGACCAGCGGCAAACGAGCTACCCGAGAACGCGCTATTGAAAGACAAGCTGGCGATTGATGAAGAAATAGATGAAGCAATAAAAGATAAAACCGAAACCGAAACTGCGGCAGACGAAAAAAACAAAAAATCGTCTGCAGCATCAGATCAGACTACAGAGTAAGTGATTCACCGATGACCCCATTTAAGCGTGTTGATGGCGTATTGCATGCAGAAAATCAATCCTGCTCAGCACTTGCTGAGCAATTTGGCACGCCACTATTTGTCTATAGTAAAGCTGCGTTAGAGAGTGCGTGGCAGGAGTTCGCCGGCGCACTTCAAGGCCGAGAACATCTTGTCTGCTATGCCGTAAAGGCCAATTCGAACTTGGCCGTACTGAATGTGTTGGCCAAATTGGGTTCTGGATTTGATATTGTTTCGGCTGGTGAATTGCGCCGTGTTTTAAACGCAGGTGGCCGTCCTGATCACATTGTTTTTTCAGGTGTCGGTAAAAGTGAAGCCGAATTACGCGAAGCACTGGCGGTTGGTATTCGCTGCTTTAATGTTGAGTCGCAAGCCGAACTTGAGCGGCTAGCCGTCATCGCAGCACAAGTAAACGTGATTGCTCCTATTTCTCTAAGAGTCAACCCTGATGTAGATGCGCAAACGCACCCTTATATTTCAACCGGTTTAAAAGAAAACAAATTTGGCATTGGTATGCAGGATGCGCGTGCAGTTTATGCAAGAGCAGTAGAACTTGATTCTATAAAAGTTATTGGAATGGATTGCCACATAGGTTCGCAACTGACAACGATTGAGCCTTACAGGGACGCACTTGCAAAACTGATCTCACTGGTTGACGAACTGGCGACAGACGGTATTCACATTAGTGATCTTGATGTCGGTGGTGGGCAGGGTATTCGGTACGAAAACGAGGATCCGATGGACATAGGCGATTGGGCAAACTGCGTTAAGAATGCAATAGGTAACCGACAATTACAGATACTCGTTGAACCGGGTCGATATATCGCTGGCCCTGCTGGCATCATGCTAACGCGAGTGGAATACCTTAAGCAGAACGAAGATAAGCACTTTGCAGTGGTAGATGCCGCTATGAATGATCTGATTCGGCCCGCTTTATATAGCGCCTGGCAGGCCATTGAAGCCGTAGAGCCAAGCACTGAACCAGCAAAACACTATGATGTTGTTGGCCCAATCTGCGAGTCCGCAGATTTTCTTGGTAAAGACCGTGAACTTGCAATACAACAAGGTGATTTGCTTGCTGTTCTAACGGCGGGGGCCTATGGTTTTGTGATGAGTTCCAATTACAACACAAGAGCACGTGCTGCGGAGGTCATGGTGTCGGGTGATGCTGCTCATCTCGTACGCAAAAGAGAGGACCTGGATGATTTGTTTGCTGGTGAGTCCGTTTTACCCTGAAGTATTTCCAGCCTTGAGTTAATAGCAATGCAAAAC
>CALHRQ010000041.1 GCA_938038175.1 uncultured Granulosicoccaceae bacterium
GCTAATGACGCGTGCAAGTTTTGAAGCTACCCGCGAGGCCAGCCCTCAAACTCGGCCATACACCATAACGCGGGCCGGACCCGTTGGCATCTCTCGTTATGCGCAAACCTGGAGCGGTGACAACAAAACCAGTTGGCATACATTGCATTGGAATTTGGCCAACGGACTCAATATGAGTTTGTCTGGTTTCCCTTTGCTCGGGCACGACATTGGTGGTTTTGACGGGCCGACACCATCAAGCGAACTGCTTTGCAGATGGGTGGAAATGATGGTCTTACATCCAAGAGCTGTCATGAATTCCTGGAAACCGGACGCAACTACACCGATGACGTCCCCTTGGATGCACGAGTCGGTGGTTTCGCAGATCAAAGACATGCTGACTTTACGTTATCAGTTTTTACCCTGGTTGTATCACCTGAGCTGGCGTGCTCATGTCAATGGTGAGCTTTTGATTTCCCCAATGTTCTATCACTTTACTGATAGCCCGTGTGAGACTGACCAAAGCCAATTTATGTTGGGTGATTCTGTGCTTGTTGCGCCCGTCACGCAGCCCGGTGTCGTTGCGCGCAAGGTCTACTTGCCAAAGCATTCGCAAGGTTGGTATGCATGGATACCTGGTGCAGAACCTCAATGGTATTCAGGTGGACAATCCGTACAGGTGCAAGCGCCGCTCGGGCAGTTGCCTGTTTTTATCGCTGCGGGTGCGATTATCCCAATTGCAAAAGCCTGGGATAGTACAGCACCACATGACGCACTAGAGATTCAAATTACTGTGTTTCCTGGTGAAGATGCAGGCGAAAACCAGCAATCATTGTTTAGTGATGACGGTGTATCGTGGTCATTTGAGAACAAGGATGCCAGCCTTCTGGAAGTCGTTTTAAAATGGAATCAGCACCAAGTTGATGTCACAGTGTCAGAGCAATGGAGTGGTGTCGGCAGAGTAAAATTGGACTGCAAGGCAGTTGGACTCAATGGTAGGAGCTTAAATGTGTCAATGCCTGAATAGAAACCGATTACCAATCTGAAATTTCGTGCAAGCTGCCTTTGTTGGCAGATTAACGATAACATGTCTTCACTTTCTTCTTTAACTTTACACCTGATATTGAGAACACGTTGTTCATTTTGCCTGGCTAATCAGCAACGGCATCTCAGATTTATAAATAGGGTATTCGATTCTATGGGGCTAAATAATCATCACCCATCTGGCTTCTCGGTATGAGAATAACTTCTGTGTCTTGTCGTTGCCGTAGCATGCACGCTATGAGGTTGATCAACAACCTGATTGGAATGACCTGCCTGGCGCTAGTCATTATGTTCACAACGCGAGCCCATGCGCAAACTGTGTCCAGCTTAGTTGAAACGGTTGAAACAAGTGCAGCAAGTGCGGCAAGTGCAGATGGCTTGCTGCCGCTGCGAGAGAATAAAAACGATCGTGCATTTACTTTGGAGCGCAAACCTGTTTGGGAAGCGGGTGTTGCCGGCGGGTTTATCGATGGTTTTGATTATCCTGCATCGCTTGATCCAAATGTAGTACAACTTGCTTTGCCATTTTTTATATACCGAAGCCCGCTGTTTCGTTTTGGTGGGCGCGGCGGTGCAAGTGCAGTCGCGCTGGAACAGCCTCGCGTTAAACTGGATCTTTCGATTGGTGGATCACTCAATGCCGAGTCGGAGGGTAATCGTGTACGTGAGGGCTTGCCGGACCTTGATACCTTATTAGAGATTGGCCCTGGCCTTGTTGTACGTGTTTTCGATAAGCAGTGGGCAAGCTCAGGACGAACACTTATCACCTGGGACAGTGAGTTGCGTGGTGTCATATCAACCGATTTCAGGTCTGTTGATACACAAGGACTGGTTGCATCAACTGGGCTTCGATTCCGCCAAAGAAATATTTTTGGTTTGCCAGTGGATGTATTGGCGAAACTTGCGATTACAGCAGGCACTGAACAACTTCAGGATTATTTTTATCAGGTCGATACTGAATTTGCGACAGCCAGTCGGGAACCGTTTGATGCCAAAGCCGGCTACCTTGAAACCACATTATTTTTGGGTGCCGCTATCAGACCGTTTCCATCGTTACGGATTTTTGCCGGGGCAGCGACAGGTTTTTTTGGTGGTGCTGCAAATGCAGACAGCCCGCTACATGAAACCAATAACACGACAGGTTTTGCGCTCGGCATTGTCTGGACAGTATTCAAAAGTAAGCGTTTTATTGACGTAAACGAATTGGAATAGCACAACTATGAAAATTGAACAGATTGAAACGTTTGTCGTCGGTAACCCACCTCCGTACTATGGCGGTCGCTACTTTATATTTGTGCGTCTTGTGACCGACACCGGTATCGAGGGCTTTGGCGAAGTCTATACAGCGACCTTCAGTCCACAAGTTGTCGAACTGATGATAAAGGATGTCTTCGAGCGTCACTTTCTGGATGCAGATCCTTTTCATATAGAGAAGCTTTGGCGTCGAGTGTACGGAAGCGGTTATACCCTGCGCCCGGACATTTCGCTGATCAGTGTGCTTAGTGGCCTTGAAACAGCGTGCTGGGACATTAAAGGTAAGGCGCTGGACAAACCAGCTTACGAGTTGTTGGGTGGCAAGGTGCATGATCGCTTGCGCAGCTATACCTACATATACCCAGCTGAAGGTGAAGATGAATCGGTTTACAGCGATCCTGATCTCGCAGCAGAGCGTGCACTGCATTATATTGATCAGGGTTTCACTGCATTAAAATTTGATCCCGCTGGTGTTTACAGTGTATACGATGGCAGACAGCCGTCGCAAACTGAACTGGAACGTTCAGAGTTGTTTGTAAAAACCTTGCGAAAGGCGGTTGGTAAACGAGCAGATCTGTTATTTGGCACGCATGGTCAATTCACCGCTAGTGGCGCAATTCGTATGGCGCGTAGGTTGGAGTCCAGTGATCCTTTATGGTTTGAAGAACCAACTCCACCTGAAAATGTACTCGAAATGGCGCGGGTTGCCAGGCAAACCACTATTCCGATAGCAACGGGCGAAAGGCTCACTACCAAATACGAATTTGCACGTGTGCTGGAAGCGCAGGCTGCTTCCATATTGCAAATGGCGCTGGGGCGCGTGGGTGGTTTACTTGAAGGTAAAAAAATCGCGGCGATGGCGGAGACGTATTACGCACTAATTGCACCGCATCTTTATTGCGGGCCAATTGAAGGTGCTGCCAATGCGCAGCTGGCTACCTGCACACCTAATTTTCTGATACTCGAAAGCATTGAGCGCTGGGAGGGTTTTCATGCGCGTATTTTAACAACACCAATGCGATGGGAGGACGGCTATGTCATACCTTCGACGGCACCTGGGATCGGCGCAGATCTTAATATAGAAGTCGCAAAAGCCAACCCGTATACGGGTAAGGCATTACATCTTGAAATGACTCAGGATCCGGTTTTGCCATAGAGCGTTGCTGAGCGTGATCCATACAAGCTTTCTGGATAGAGCACTGAATTGCCTATTGCGTTCGCCTGTATTGTCAGTGTGTTGTTCAAAGCGCAGACTGATAAGCTTTGCACCTATGCTTTGCAGATCAGATGCAGCACTTCCTGAGGCGTTGGCTGTACGCTGGACAAAATCTGCAGGTGTTTCCATTGGTTTGCGCCTAACACCGTACTTACTTGCGAGGTCGTTGTACTGCTTCCAAAGACGTTCGGAAGGTGTGTAGTGGTGGCCCTTTAAAAACGGTATTCCTAAAACGGCAATACACCAGATCACGCTGATAAGAATAACAAGCACCATGATTTGCCAAAGTGCGGGTCGGCCCAGACCGAATTTTTTCCACATACTAAATTGTGACTCATTGTTGAAATCAACAATCAAGCGTTGCCAGTCATGATTGATTTTATCCATACCAAGGCGCATTTTCTTTAACCATCCACTGTTTAATCGCGCCATGCGAGGAACTGGTTCGCCATCGCCAAGTGCTGCACCCAGGCTTGATTCGACCCTTGAAGGTGCGACAGCGCCGGTTGGGTCAAAGCGTTGCCAGCGATTATTAATAAATGCTTCTGCCCAGGCGTGCGCGTCTGATTGGCGAACAATCATGTAATCATCGTTCATCTCGCCACCAAGATAACCAGTTACAACACGTGCCGGAATACCAACTGCACGCATTAACACAACAAAAGCCGAAGAGTAGTGTTCGCAAAATCCGTTGCGTGTGTTGAATAGAAAATCATCCACTGGCTGGCTGCCAAGGATTGTCGGTTCTAATGTGTAATGAAATTTCTCATTGTAAAACCAGTCGAGTATGGCCTGCGCATAAGCGCCGTCGCTATCGACAGTGGCGCGTAATTTTTGCGCCATAAGGTGCGTTTTGGTATTGACGCCGGCGGTTTGCGTCATAAGGCTAGAGGGTGCTTGCACTGGCACGTAACTACTGGACAAATCCGAGCTTTGCTTGTACTGCATGACCCTGGATACCGTCTTATTGGACAGCAACTGCAGGTCTGATGTCATGGTGGCCAATACACGAGAGTTAATTGGGTTGGCTGTTATAGATTGTGGCAACGATACAGCGTTATCAAGCGCAAATAACCACTTCTGTTTGTGTGGCTGCAGCATAACTTTGTATCCGATGCCTGAGCCAGCATCGCCGCTGGGCCTGATTTTGAGTTGTGGTTTGCCTAAGCTCCAGTTTGCGCCATCAAACACCGAGAGCACGGGTCCGCGCCAGTATCGTTCATGGCGAGCAGGGATCTCGTCATCAAATTCGACCCTGAAAGCAACCTCGTCAGAGCGTGAGAGTTTTCCGATGCTGCCTGGAGACATTGAGTCAGACAAGCCTGTTTTGGCAGTGGCATCATCAGGCAGGCTCCAAAGAGGTCCTGGTAATCGGGGGAAAACAAAGAACAACAAAATGGCAAGTGGGGTGCCCTGTAATAGAAGCTTGCCAACAATATTGACGTTTTTGCGCATTGTGTGGCTATTTTCTGGATCGCGTAAAACCATTAGCGCATTGCCCAAAGCCAGTACTGCAGGTAGCGTAATAAGGGCGATAAAAATTGACTGCGAATAAAAGTATTGTGTTAGCAAAAGGAAACCAGATAAACACAACAATAGGGTTGCGTCTCCTGATCTTTTTACTTCAGCAAATTTTGCAGAAACCAGAATAAATAAAAACGCAACGCAAGGGTCGCGCCCTAAAAAATAACCATAGTGGGCACGAATCAGCAATGCTGAGACAAGCGCAATCAAGGTCATGCCGCCAGAGGACAGCGCACTTTGCAGTAATTTATTTTTATTGCCTTTGGAATGCAGGAGTTTTAGGCTAACAATGCCCATGCCCAAAAGGCTTATCCAGATCGGTAGATGCAGTAAGTGCGGGAGCTGCGATAAAAACAGCAATATCGCCAGAGCGTGGACACTGGTTTTATTCAGCTCTATAGCTGGCAGGTTTTGGCTTTTTTTTCTTTTAAAAAAATGCATTGCCTGGTATCTATCCGCCGATTCTGTACTGAGCTAACTGTGCGAGCGCGTTTTGCTTGTTGCTACCGGTAACGTTACTAGCGGTGTTGACATTGCTCAAATCAAGCGTGTAGTTCAGGTTTTGTCTTTCTGCTTGCAGTACCCAGGCGCACAGTCTGGATAACTGCTTTTCAAGATCCGTTTCACCAGTTGCCTGCAAACTCAAACAGGTATCGCCTCCACCGGTTTCAGCATCAAACATTTTAGATTTCAACCCTTGTCCACGCGCGGCAGCTTTCCAGGCAATGGTTGAAGGAGTGTCTCCCGGCACATAGCCTCTAAGGCCAGCTATATCGCCCTGCTGCTCACGCTTGCGTTGTTCACCTTCTGCAGCTAAAGACTGAACCGGCAAGGGCGGTGGTGTTTGCTCGGGTTTTGGATAAACTAAAGCGCGACTATCACTGTGCACATAGCACCAGCTTCGCCACAGCCCCAATGGGTAAGTGCTAGTCAAGGTCACACGCCCGAGGTGGGCATAACCGCGTTTAGAAGTAGGCAATTCAAGCTTGGTGTTTTGTGTGGTATTGGCTTCCACATCGCATACACAGCTGGCATCTAACGCTTTTGCACAAATACCGTGGCGAGTGAAATTACTGGTATTTTTATAATCAAGTTTGAACCGCGCCGTATCACCACAAAAAGCAGGCGATGCTTTTATATTTTCAACAGTAATGCCGGCAATATTCCTGTAAGTGTGCAAAAGGCTTGCTGCGAACATGCCTGTTAGCAAAAAACATAATGCGTATCCAAGACTCAGTGCGTAGTTAACGGCAGTTACCAGCATAATAAGCAAGCAGGCAAGGTATGCAAGGCCACGACGCGTTGGCAAAATGTAGATACGTTGATGCTCTATTTTAAGCGGCAGAGTATCTTCAGCACGTGTTCTGAATAACCTTTGTTTTACCGAAGGCATATCTGAAACGGATACGGTGATCATTTATTAAATACGATCTGACTGAATGTGGTTGATCTGTTTAAGGCGACGGTACTTGGTTAAGTATGCGCATCGCAGCTTCTTCTCCGCTACTCACCTTACCTGTGAGCCTATGGCCAGCTAGCGCCGGGAACACGTCGTACACATCATCGGGTAACACGTGATCTCGGCCTTGTACAAAAGCAATTGCTTTACAGGCCTTCACAAGGTTGAGACCGGCACGTGAACTTAACCCTTGATGCTGCTTGCGCGACTCTAAAATTAAAGCCAGTAAATAATCGTATACTGTGTCGGAAACATGCACATCAGAGGCGTCCTTGATCCATTGCCGCAATTGCCTCGGTGTAGCGGTGGCGGCAAGTTGATTGGCTTCGACTCTTCTGTCGCCCTTTTCAAGTAACTCGCGCTCAGTGGCGGGGTCAGGGTGGCCAAGTGAAATACCAAGAAGGAACCTATCGAGTTGAGATTCTGGCAACGGAAAAGCCCCCAGTTGTTCACTGGGGTTTTGAGTCGCGATAACAAAGAAATTTTCCGGCAGGCTGTGGGTATGTCCATCAACCGATACCTGGCGCTCTTCCATGGC
>CALHRQ010000042.1 GCA_938038175.1 uncultured Granulosicoccaceae bacterium
ACTTGAGTATTTTTGAGTATGTTAATTACGGACATACCGGCATCTCCCTGATATTGCCGTCAAGATCTGGTAGTAGTTCGACAGACGCACCCAACATGATGCGCAATGGCAAAATCCCGTCGTTAGAAACGCGATGCTTGAATGTATTACCTTTCTGTTTCAGGTTTCTAAATACAATCCGCATTCCATGACCACTGACATCGAGTGCACCAGAACCATCGCCACTGTCATCAAAGTCCATACTGAAATTGCCTCCAATGGTGACGCTTGCGGCAGGTGAGTTAGATGAGCCGCAGATTTCCGACGCGCTCAGCATGACTTGTTTTGATGCAGTATTACCTAAATCCAGCCGATCTCCATCAGTTTGACCTCGTCCTTTGAACAGCTTTTTGACTACAGTCGTATCATTTGGACTCGGCCCTGATATTACGAAATCACCAAAAAAATTATTTGGGCCTGCTGCAACCACCGGATCACCATCTACGGTGAAGTTCTTGTCAGAGTCTGAAATTGCGTTAGTGATGGCGACATTGAAAAAATAGGGTTCCCATATGTCTTCGGGCCGAGAATTTGCTTCCGGGAAGCTTGCTACGTAGGCGTCTATAGCGTTGTAGAGATCCGCAGCCATTTTTTCTACAATCAGTACATCATCAAAATACGGTGCTTGCAGCAGCCTACTCAGGCGCCTCAAATCCAGGAATACGGGCACCAATTCATTCTCCCGACCAACAGCGCTGAAATTTTCGCTTTGCTGCTCCATTTCTTTGTTGAACGCTTGGGACATGTCGTTACTGTTTTTATATTCACCGCCAAGCTTCACGCCTCGTACCGTAGCGCTGGCATTAACCTCCATGGATTTCCCTTTTTCATACAGCTCCTTGTAGGCAGAACTCGAGAAATGGACGGTATCGAGTGACACGGTACCAACGGTTAAAGCGAAGGCAAAATGTGTCCCGTATTCGCGAATTAGATGTGAGTAATTCGCTTTTTGCCCAAATCGAATCTGCGTGGCCATATCTTCAATTCTGCGACGGAATTCGGGGTCGAGTTCCATGTATCGCTCATCAACGATCAACGCACGGTCGGTACGAACATCCCGCGTTATAGTAAATTGAGTTTTGCTGTTTCGCTGGTTTTCCATTCTCTGCTTAACAGTGGAGCTTAAGCCGAAGGACGCTACCTTGGGTACGCCAATACTGAAGCCGATTGTGTGGCTCATCTCTTCGGCATAGTCGTTTGCGGAGCCGATAGAGCGACTCATCTTTCGCGACTTTTCACGTATGTCTGGATAATGCAGCAACCCAAACGGTACTATCTTTTGATAAGACGTATAAAATTCACGGCTGTTTGGTGCTGGCTCCTTGAACACCGGTTTACGCATGGGAGTTGGGTCCTGAAGATTCTCAGGGTCGATGTGGCCAATATCATAGCTATGGAAAATATGACTCGTGAATGGAATCTGGAGATCAAGATTAAACGTTCCGCTAAAATCGTTGAAGCTGGAATCGCGGGCATCAATGTCCGGATAGGGCGGTACTTTTATCAGGTTATTCCAGCCATCGCCAATGACTGCCTCTTCATTACTCAAAAATTCAAGCCCCGTACCGCTGCCATCCCGGTATACACCTGTTCCATCTGTTAGTCGAAATGTGTTCGCTCCGCTTGGCAACAGAAGATCAAGATCGCGCCCACCGTGTTTTGTTCGCATAACCATGACGTCCATCGGATTGAAGTAGTTGCCATGCAATCCGTTTAACCCTGGGTCGCCCACCCTGCTGTCTGGTGATTTGTAAGGAAGACCGCTATCGCGACTAACCCAACGTCCGGAAACATCGGAAATGGGAAGGGGAGCATCATAGGACAATCCAATTTGCTGAACATGGTCTCCAGCAACCCCGATGAGCCCGCTAAAATCCGTACCTGGTGGTATGTCAATGCGCTGTTTCACCGGTGACTGGGAGCGAGCTCCAAGTAAATCGGAAGTGGACCCGTCTGCGAAATGAAAGACAACATTCTGCAGGCTGCCGTCAATCGCTTCCCCTGTTGTCATGCCGGTAATTGCCAAAGGGGAATCAAATTTAATTGCCGTATTATTGGCATTTGCTTGAGAGTCGGCGGCACCCACAGAACGGACAAATGTCCCACCCAATTCATCGATAAAACTCAGATACACGGTGCTTAGTCTGCCTGACTCACTAGTGGCGCCTATTTCAAGTAAATTAGCGCCACCAGGTAAGGGCAGGCTGAAAAATGTGCCTCCCGAATTTCGACCCGCCAGACCTGCGGTTAAGACTGAATCGGGATTGATCGGTGAGCCAAAATTTAGAGCAGTGCGTTGATTGGTAAATTCAGTATAAGCCTGAAGATGATTAGTCATCCAATCAGCACCTTCCGGGCGAGCGGGGTAACCGTCTACCTGCCTGTAATGTTTTCTGCTCAGGTGAATGTCCCAGAAACGAACAAAATGGATTTGGCCAAGAAAACTATCACGCGAATCACTCTGGCCGCCCACAATCAATGGCAATTCCCGGATGCTGCCAAATCCTAAAGGCAACTTTCCAATATTCTCGCCATTGACGTACACGGAAATTTCACTATTGCGCAGAGAGAGCCCAATTTGAAAGTAGCCACCAACGGTAAAGTCATAACGCAACGCCTTGCCTTTCACCCCGTTGTACACGCCTAACATGGTTCCCGCTCCACCGATTTGTAAGCGGAAGGTGGTGTGCACGCTACCCTCATGGGACAACAGGGTCATGGCTTGCGGGAATTCGTTGTCGTTCGACTCCAGCTTAAGCGTTATACCAATCTCAACTGATCCTGTGCCCTCAAGATCGAGCCGCGGATCCGCTGCAAAGTTGATGGCGCCGTTTTTCTCGTCAAAATGTGCAGGGCTAAATATTTCTTGCCCAGCATTGTTGTTGACTAGCCCATTCTGCTGTGCACCACTGGCGGATATCCACAGCCCCATCGCAACAATTAAGGTTCTTAAACACCACTTCAGGTAACTCATGTTTAATTCCAGTTATTTCAATTTTTAAGGCAGCGAGTTCTGTATTGATGACCTTAGCGGTTAACACACGGCTTTACAATCACTCAGGTGGGTATACAAGATGAAAATATTTTTGTGATGAAAAAATACGCTGTCGAATAGATGAATAAAGTCATCTTGTTCTAGCCAGACTTTTTTTAATTTGAGGTACGACTATCCAATTGGTGGAATAGTTTAGTGCGAGTATATTAACTATCTACTGGGCCTGATCAGTTTAAAGTCAGGCTAACAATAAATTGTTGTCAGTGTGAATTAGATTGCAGCGCATGTTTAGGGTGAGGAATATCAGTGTCAGGTTCAACGGCGAGTTTGGCCGCTACACGTTTGTAGCCATTGCCATGTGGTTCAGGAAGTATAACCCGCCTATGACTTCTGGGTGATTGTTTGCGGCTTGATGCGAACCTGTGGAGGGGAGACTGATTGGCTATGTGCATCGCGTAACTCCCGGAACACCAAACTTATTGAACGTATTCAAAAAGCCCGCTTTTAAACACTTTTTTTCGACACAAAAACGAGAGCCTTGCTATTTAAAAATCACACTGCCTACACAGCTTTGCGGGCTGCTGAAATCTGCTCTGCGCGGTTAGCCGAGGCATCCGTATAGTTTTTGGAGTAACTGGCTTCCAGAAACGGCGACCAGATTTGAAAACGATTCTTTCCCTTGATTTTCGCCACGTACATGGCTTTATCTGCTTGCTCGAGCAGCTCTGCTGGCCCTGTGTTGGAATCCTGCAGAAGTCTGATACCGATACTGGCACCTACTTCCATCTTTCTGCCAAGATCAAACGAACTTTTTAGAGAATTAATCAACGACGCTGCAATTTCCCAACACGCGTCAAGGTCAACATCACAAGCGATCACAACAAATTCATCACCCCCCATACGGGCGATTAGGCATTCATCGTTAACGACACTTCTGAAACGCGAGGCGACCGATACCAGTAATTTATCACCCGCAACATGGCCCAACGTATCATTAATCGCCTTGAACCCATCCAGGTCAATGAAAAAAACGGCAAGGCTTGAATCGGCAACGAAATTCTCACCGCAGTTTTCTTTTAGAAAGTTGTCAATACTAAAACGATTAGGTAGCCCAGTTAATTCATCGTGATCCGCACGATATTGTGCACTACCCAGCGCCCGATGCAATCGTGCGGCCATCGTCATCTGCCCCAGAGCTGATCGCATGTGGTTAAGAGCAAGCTCATCGGTACAAGCATCACCCTGGGTTGTTATTCTTATCAGCCCCCAGGCTTCTCCCTGATCCAGACAAAGGAAAACGCTGGTATCGTCGTTTTCAGTTGCCGACAGTTCGACACACGACATTGGCAGCAAACGCATGTTGGAAATATTGCGTGAGAGACTATCACGACCACTAAAGGACGCGATCAAATCCGCTACTTCAACATCCAGTTCCGAAGATGAATAGGGCACCGGAGATTCATCTGATTTTTTCCAGGCGCTGATTGACTCAGTAACCACATCGTTCTCTACAGCCCAGACACTCACAGACGCACAGTTGAATTTTTCAATCAGGCAAAGCGATGATTTTTCGACAAGAGTATTGATGCAATCACTGTGGCTAATCTCCCTCGCAAAATGCAGCAGGGATTGGCTGCAGGACAGCTCGCGGTGAACTTGCTGCAGCAATTGCGCGTTGTTGATGGCAATGCTTGCCATATTGGCGTATCGCTGTAAAGTATCAAGCAGGTCAGCGATAGATTTGGCATTTCCGGAAAACATGATCCCGAGTACACCGATGACGCTGTCACCAGAGCGCATGGGCAGGGCACAGGCTTGCTGAACATTCTTTAGTTCCATAAGACGAGCACCGAATTGCTGGTAATCGCTTATGTACTGCTGCTCATTACTTTCCCACGCCATGCCTGCCATGCCTGCACCGGGCTGCAAACGCTGCCCGACAGTTGCAATCTGTTCCCCGGCTTGCGACATCAGTTCAAGGTATTCGTCTTCCCCGCCAACCAGGTGAACGAATGTTGTCGTTGCGCCGGAGAATTGAAGCAGATGATCTGTGATCATTCGCAACAAAACCTCCAGCGACTGTTTTTTTGGCACCTGCTCGGACAGCTGGCCAATAGCCTCCAGAATCTGATCATGCAGATCTGAGGCTTCAGAGACCATGAGGTTTTCAGACTTGCGCAGCCGACTTTCAGACATTGCAAGACGCAGATGCCTCACGCTCCTGCCAAGCAGCCTTCCTAGCTCAGCGAAATTGGAATTCACGTTATTCATTTTCGTAGTCAGATTATCGGCCACGAAGCTATATAAATTAAGCGCTGCCCTTATTTGCAGGAAACAGATCACTATAGGGCGTAAGATTCATGGAATTTGGCTGTAGCGTTGGCTTATGGCAGCCTCGATCTGGATGATTGTTACTGAACGGACTTATCACATCGGCCGCCCACAATGTCACAAACTGTAAACAACTTGCGCATGCATCACGCCAAAGGCTCTTCTCAGCTACCTATGAGCTATACCTGAGGCCATCCAGAGTGTTAATCAGTGACGCGCTATCCCTTGATTGCCGCCTACTGTTTGATAAGCTGAACAGGACAGGCGCAGCTCTACTGCATCACACCTCTGGCACCTCTGCAATCACCGCGCAACCATTGCGCTGGCAGCACGCCCGACCCGCCTCTTCCTTTACGCAGTATCGATCGACCAACCCTGGCCGGACGCCAGTGGCTCTTGAGGCGACCAAAACCGGTGTGCCCGGTTTTGACAAATTCCTGTCCAACTTAGCGATACTGAAAAGTTCTTAATGGTTGGCATCATTGCGTTAAGAGATAGTCAGTAAATTAAGAGGATGATTAAAAACGCGTTCGAATTAGGACGTTCGAGCGAGCGGCTCTATTTAAGCCACTCACTCGGATA
>CALHRQ010000043.1 GCA_938038175.1 uncultured Granulosicoccaceae bacterium
TTGGTATTGGTATTGGTATTGGTATTGGACACTGACATGTCATCTGTGTCTTCTGACGTACTAATACCACGCTGACCAGCAACAAATGAGACGCTAACCTGATCCGAATAATTACCCTCGATATCAACGGAACGAAGCACAAACGTATAGCTCTGATTAGGGGTATAAGAATCTGAGTACAAACTCAACGCATCAACAACACCTAGCTCTTGATCATTGAGCAGAATGTCATAGCCAAGTACCGTGCCGTTATCTGATGCTCTTTCCCAGAGCAGTTCCGCTGCATTATCCGAGTACACCGCAACTCGCACATTACCTGGCTCAGTGGGCGCTTGCGCATAAAGCAGAGATGACGAAAACAGAAGGCAGATAAAGACTAAATAATCTTTAGATTGATGTCCGGTTAAAACATTTCTAACTAAGACCTTGAATAATCCATCAAGCATTGGGAACGTCCTCAAAACTAGGTATTTTGTAAAAACTCCGATTCCTATTCCGCGAATTCACACCTTCCGGCTTATTTCGCTTTGCAACCGACAGTCACTGAGTGTTTTACAGGAATTAGCGAAGCAGTAAGCTGGTAATAATCCCGCACCCACTCCGCTACGCACTTTATACATAGGCATTTGGGATTACTATTCCCTATTTGGATAAAATTCGAAAAATTGAGAGTAGTTTAAAACTGTGAACGGGTTCTCAGTTTTTCTTTATGATGGGGATGGGGAGAATAAGATAGGAACAAACCGAAAGGTTAATACCTAATCAGGCAGAAATATTTTTAACACTGACAAGAAAGGCACCATTGAGATTGCGCTAGATCGGGCATCTCGACAATACATTCGGAAATACGTCGCTTGCCAGACACGCCGGCTGACATGCGTCATTGTTGAAAATCACAGGGTGGCGCAATTAACTGCCTTCGCCATATGAAGTATCGCTGCGAAAATCTATTATTGCTGACAACGATAGCCGGCTATGAGCGTTAGCTTTTATTGCTAACGACTTTTATCCAATGCTATCGCTAATTATGATCAGCAAACCGCCGAACCGGCCCAGACCAATATTTCCGCGCCCCCACCGAGATGCAAAAAACAGCAGGAAACACAAATAAATTCCTGCCGCCCAAGGACCAATAGCCAGCGGTAATCAAAAGCGCCAGAATAGCGAAGCAAATCATGTAGCGCTTATCCGCTTGGGTCAAGCCCGTATGCTCTTGAGCTTGCTCTTCAACCGATAAGGATTGCGCACTTAAATTTTTGGCAATTCTCTTTTTTGCCTTGGCTTTGGTTCGCCTGGATCTTGAGCTACGAGTCATGTGTAGTACCTGAAGATGTCAATACCCTGCAGATCCAACAAGCACTATCAGTACCAAAATAATCTCGCGAGCACCTCGATCGGGTGCACTAACTCCACATTGTGCTGAGTGCTTCACACCTTGGTTAGGCGATATCGCGCAACAGCTTTGCAGGTGAGGCAGAAAGAGAACGTGAAACCCACACAGCACCAGCGCCCAGACATAAAACAACCACTCCAATTGAAACAGTTGATCCAGATAGCCATGTAACCAGCCCAACCGGAAGCTCCAGCCAGATTGTCGCCACCAGCGAGCCTAGCACGCTACCAATAACACCCGCGAACAAAGCCACAACTGCACCTAACAGAAAGTACTCGATGCAAAGCGCTTGCATCAAACTGCCATGTCGGCTACCAACAGCATGCAAGATCGCAGCTTCACGCAACTGCCTTTGCCGATTAGCCGCCACTACACTGGCAAGAACCAACAAGCTTGCAATCAAACTCGTTAGTGCAACTATTGAGACTGCAAGAGCTGCAGCATTTAAAATTCGGCGAGCAGATGCCAGCCCACGAGCGGTTCGGATAGTGACAACGGCTGGGAATTCAGCAGCGATAAAATTCGATGCAGCTATATCTATGGCTACACTGTTAACCTTGGCATCTTTCTCAGTGTTTAATTGAGAATTGTTTTCTGATTGGTATGCGACACCTACATATCGTGTAATGTATTCATCGAGTACACCGGGACTGAATAAGGCTTCAAACCAAAAGCGCGTTTCAAAATTACCCTGTGCATAAATGGCAACAAGCTCAGCTTCTATTGTTTCGCCAAAAACAGTAAAACTTAATCTATCTCCCACCTCAACACCAATCTGCTCCGCCTCCCTGTCTTCCATGGCAACTAAGGATGGACCTGCGTAGCCTGATTCCCATAGCGCACCTGATGTAGCGCGCACGTTGTCGACACGTTCGATCCGATACCCAAGCTTGTGTTCATCGTTGGCTTCTAGCGCCTCCGATGCCTCATCTCGCGCTAAAAGAGGTTCACCATTTACCTCGACAAGCCGCCCAAGCACCAATGGAACAGTATGAACATCACTAACGCCAGGCGCATTAAGTACGGTTTCTTCAAACGCCGCAACATCCGGAGACTGGATATCGTAAAAAGCCAGCGCCGGCGCACGGGCCGGGACCGTGTTGTCAAGAAGACGCACCATAGCCACTATAACAATGGTAGCCGCGACTAATAATGTTGTCGCAATCCCCAATGACAACAATAATGGCCGCAGTGGCGAGCCCGGTTGATTCAAGCCTGCCAATGCTCGTCGCATAGCAAAGTGCTGATCTATTTTGCCAGAGTGAACAATGCGAGCCGCTGTTTTTCTAATAACGTCGACTAAGGCGGATAAGGCAAAATAAAGTAATACCATAACAACAACAAAACCAACACCGATAATACGATCGGGCAACAAGGCAATCAGTGCCAATGCCGCTGCAACTGCCAGTGCTGAACAGACTATTTTGGCTTGCTTTGATAAAGGTGTTCTGATGTCTTGCTCGGTATCGCCGCGGAGCAAGCGCGCTGGTGGGGTAGATAAACTCCTGGCAAG
>CALHRQ010000044.1 GCA_938038175.1 uncultured Granulosicoccaceae bacterium
CAAAAGGATTTTGTATGATCCTACGGCGTGGCGAGAAGTAACTGAATAGTCAGTAACAACAGTGGGTGTAGTGCCTTTAAGAAAGAGAATTGAAAATTTATTTATTTTTCGTTTGAACAATTTTTAAAGTTGTTGGTACTCATTGGTTGAATGGCAGTAAAACCATTTAATTTCAATACACTTAAATACATCAGAAGAGGGTATGAACAATGAAAGCAGTTAATCCAGTAAACACAGTTAAATCAAAGAAAGCCAAGCAACGCGGCCAGGGCATGACTGAGTACGTCATTCTTGTAGCGCTCATCGCCATTGTTGCAATAGGCGGATTCACAAGCATGGGTGGAAAGATTACTGAGAAAGCAACCGGTCTTAGTGAAACTGTAGGCAATTTGCCTCAATAGTAGGGTGGAATCACTGTTAACGCATTTGAGGTTATCCAATGGCCAATCGTAAATTAAATAGAATGCGTAACCGTGAGAGTGGGCAGGTACTACCTCTGGCTCTAATGGGGGTAGTGCTTGCATCGGTCATTATGTACTCCATGATCAACACTGGCAATCGAGCTACGGAAAAAACGCGTGTTGCCAATATCGCAGATGCCGCGGCACTCAGTGCCGCGACAGTAACAGCACAGCAACTTAATTCTATAGCGTATTTAAATCGTGCCATGGTTGCCAATCACATTGGAGCTGGGCACATGACAGCTTATATCAGCTGGATACGCTATGTAGACGAAGCCATGGACAGGTTGGAAGATATAACTAACTACATTCCCTATGTTAACGTCGCAACCGATGTACTTGAACAACTGGCAGACATTGCCAGGCGCGCCAGCGAGCCTTATGGAACGGCCTATTTGACTGTTGTGGACAGCGTAAACAGAGTATTTTCAACTGCACAACTAGAAATGAGTAAGGCTTTGTTTGTGCAGGTGCCAATTGTCATGCAAGAGGTTGCGAGTGAATCTGATAATAATGTAAACATCAACGCTTCCGCCTTATCTCATTTTCATCCAGAAGAGGCCGGGATTATCGGAATTCAGCTTTTAGCCCAAGAGCAACGTTTACTAACCTTTGCCAAAACCTATGGTATTCACGATTTAAACAAAGAAATTTATCGCATTACCGAGGCTTCCTATGGAAAATCCGCGCAGAAGTACGCAGGCGACATGTCGAAAGAATGGTTAACCAAGAGAGGCTGGAATAAATACGCGATAAAGAAAGATTTTAGTAACAAACACAAATTGAAAAGTGGTGGGATGGAATGGTGCTCCGATGATAAGCTTAAGATAAGAGACCCGTACACGTTGCAATTCCACACTGTCGCCTCGGGTGATGCCTGTGCCACAGAACTTTATGGTTCATATCGCGGCATTCAGACTTTTGCAGGGCTAAGCAGCCAGAAGAACGAACATCAGGCTTTGCACATATTGGCCGCTGTTTCAAAATCATTTGACGATACCTACAATCGAAACGGTTTTGGCCTCGAAAATCACCTGGATACAGATGCTGTCACAGCTTTGTCCATCGCTCAGGTTGAATTTGTCAGGCCATTGAATAAGCGTTTGTTTTATAGAATTGATGAAGATGAGTTCGCTAATCTTTATAACCCGTTCTGGCGTGCGCGATTAGTGGGTTCCAGCATGAAGGATTTACCGAAAATGCAGCGTACCGCGACAACATGGAGGGATGTCAAATGAGACAGACTAAACCTGTAAATCACGAGTCAGGCCAGGCGATGGTTGAAACATTGGTTGCCGCGCTGGCGCTGGTTCCTCTGCTTTTGGTATTGCCGCACATTGGTAAAGCGCTGGATATTAAGGGCAAAGCATTTGAAAGCGCTCGATACGGGCTTAATGAGCGATTTTTGTTTCGCGAGAATGCAGCTTCTTCTGTAAGCCAGGTGAAGTCCAGTGCTGCCATTAACTCAGAAGCCAGCGCAAGAGTACAAAGTGAGCCAGGTACTCGGATCAGTAGTAACTCACAATCAACACAGCCTGAAAATGCGCTATGGAAAAATTCTGAAGGTAAAAACTTGCTCTCGGGAAGCGGTATTCAGCTTGGTGTTTCGATGGGTGCCGATGGCATACTTCGAGGGGCTGCCACCGAGCTTTTATATGTTGGCCAGTGGACAGGATTCAGTTCATTGATGAGAGAATTTGATTTACCACAGCTCGATATGAACCGACAGGGAAAAGCGGTTGTTAGCACAAGCTATAGCTTAACTAATCTTCCAGGCATGCCTAACACGGGATTGGCATCAGGTGTAACCGAGTCCAGCTCTCTTGGTTCGATCGTGAGCTTTAACGATACCCTGGTTGGATTTACTGGCAGTTGGATGCCGGATAGTGAAAGTGACTTCAATGAGCGCCTGGATTCATTAGTGTTGGATAAAGGCCTGGGATTGGTAACTGATATCGGTTGCCTGGGTGGGCTCAGCTTTGCTGGCCTGTTAAAAGAGGCTGAATATTGTGTGAAAAATCGATTGTCCTCGGATACTCGCGTTATCCCTGACCGTTATCTGGACAAAGCCAATAAGAGAGGATTAACACAATGAACTTATTTCAAATTACACGGACAGGTACCAGATTAGTCAGAAGCTTTGCCAGGTACGTGCAATATTATTTCGTCATTGTTCTTTGCATTAGCCCGGGCAACCTTTTGGCCGCTACTCACTCTTTTCAAGGTGTTAAGCTCGACTTGCCGGTAGGTTCAAGCTTAACGTGGTTGGTTCGTGATGGCAAAGTCAATGGTCAAAATGCCAGCGTTGCAATGGTCGATCTTAATGGGATGTTTGAACCTGCATTGGCTAAATTCGAACGGGCGTTTCGTGAAAACGGAAGGTATCGGAAAACTGATGGAGATGATGGCGTCATATTGTATCAACGCCGCGATAAGTGGTTTGTTAGCTTACAGTTAACCAAATCGGGTGCCGGTGTAAGGGCGAACATTATGATTACAGAATATGATTCTGGCAAATTGGACAAATCGCTAAACGCTTTTAGCGTACCAACTACATTTGAGGTGGTTCAGGTAAATCGTGATGCGGTCTCGGAAAATGCATCCCTGGTGAGTAAACGCTCTGTCGAGGTGTCCAGTCAACAACTGCATCGGGCATTGGCTGCTTCTGGCTGGAAAAAAGTGTCGACGAAAAGGTTATCTGACATATATGGCGCTCAACTTCAGTATATGAAGCGAAAGAAGACAATGGAAATTTTGATTGTCAGTAATGCTGTTGGTGATTATGCAAGTGCAGCGTACATAAACATACCTCAATAGACGCAGTTTCAAGACTACTACAAGTTTGATTTTATTATCACGACATTCACGAGAGACTAAACCTATGAAGCACACGAAGAACGGTTCGAATAAGCGATTGGGAGCTGTCCCGAAGTCTTCAGCTATTCGGTGTAGCGGTCAGGCGGTCGTGGAATATGTGATCGCGCTAAGCATCCTGTCTCTGGCTATCCTATCACTGCCTCACTTGGTGGATATGCTTGCCCAGTACCAGGGTGCTCAGGCATCTGCGCTCACGGCTGTCTTTTGGTAATCACGTTTTTTTGGTATTGACGATGGCGTAGGTTCACGCCACGCCACACCACGCCACACCACGCCACACCACGCCACGCCACGCCACGCCACGCCACACCACGCCACACCACGCCACACCACGCCACGCCACGCCACACCACGCCACACCACGCCACGCCACGCCACGCCACGCCACGCCACGCCACGCCACGCCACAGCACGCCACGCCACGCCACAGCACGCTACAGCACGCTACAGCACGCTACACCACGCTCACGACGTAAATCACCATCTCTAATTTTGGAATTTCCAGGCTGCCATTGCATTTCTTCCAGGCTATCGATCGATTTCTACGCATCAGAAAATAATTCTTTATATTTAGAACTTTTTTGAACTCACTTAGTACTCCACTTATGAACAGTTTTTTATAAGGGGAGAAGTATGAAAATTAAGAAGATCACATTGGTATTAGCTGTTGCGGCATTGGGCTGTGGTGGTGTTGCTGCAGTGGCAGCCAATAAATATGTAAAAGACAGAGGAAGTGCGGCTGAACGCCTATTTCTTGATGCTTATCCTACTGCCTCTTTTCTGGTACCTACGGTAGCAGTACCAGCCGGTGTAGAACTCTCAGCCGAGCATATTGATGTGGCAATCAAGTTTGTAAACGGTATTCATGCTGATGCGTTAACACCGGGTGAGGAAAACATGGTTGTAGGCATGAGAGCGAAAACCGCCCTGACACCAGGAGCACCGATTCTACGGTCGCAATTGACTTTCGATAATTTCAGTGGCCTTGCATCACGCGTTGCGGACAACGAAGGTGTGGTAACGATTGCGGTTAACCCGCTGTCTTCACAGTCTGGAATGCTGGCCCCTGAAGATCGGGTTGATGTTGTTTTTACGACTGTGAGTAACGGGCGATCTTCAACGAATACATTTTTAGAGAACATGCGCGTTGTTGCGACGGGTCAGCGGGTGTCCAACAATGAACCTGATGACATGGGTTTAGCAGGTATCGGCTTTGACACTGTTTCAATCGCCTGTCACACGTCAGATTGTCAAAAGCTGATTCACGCTGAACGCAACGGCGAGTTGTCTCTTGTTCTTAGAAAGGGGGAGACCAGTACTGGAACTTACCCCGATGTCACGATCACGCCAGACATTCTGGGCCATCAGCGACCTAAGCCAAAAAAGGCAAGAAAGAAAGCCAAAAAAATCGCTATCTATGCAGCCGGTGAGCGGCAAAGCTGAATATTAAATAGGAGATGACTGTGAAAAAAATAAACATAAGAGCGAGTGCCTGCATTGCTTTAGTGCTTTTTCTGATTACCGGGAAGTGCATTGCGGCAACTCAGGATGATCAGTATGACGGAGAGTTTTCCATCGAAGCGAAGCAGACACAACTGATGCAGTATGAAAATTTGCAACGCATTGATATAGGAAATCCTGAGATTGTTCGAGTCAGTGCACCCGAGAATTCCAATAGCTTCATTGTGATAGGCATGCAGCCTGGAAAAACAGATCTGACTCTTTGGGGTAATAACGGGGAAGTGATGCGATACGCCATCCGAGTCAAGGGTGATCCTCGTTATGCAGAAATTGAGAATCTACGTTTTTTACTGGCCAATATTCCAGGTCTATTAATAAACGAAAAGAACGAGCAAATTTATGTATCCGGGCGCACTGACACGGTAGCTGACTATGAACAAGTTATGGGGGTTACTAACCGGTTTGACAATGTAATTGCCAGTATTACCAGCCCGGCATTTGATGCACGTCAGTCTGTAAGCATGAAAGTCAGTTATCTTGAAGTGTCTCGCGATGCGTTGAATCAGCTGGGCATTGAGTGGGACAGAATCCTAGGCGGTATTTCAATCGCCGCTGTCAGGGAGTTCGTTTCCAGCCCTTTTGTATCGAGTACCACAAGTTCAAGTGGTGGTGCCACATCAATTAATGCAAATGCAGTCCTCAGAGCAAAGCTTGAGAAAGCTAACGCCAGAATACTTAAAACGCAATCCGTTCTTGTCGAGAGCGGGGAAGAGGGGGTCGTTTACAACGGACAGGAGTTCCCGGTCGAAACACGTGATGAAAATGGCAATAACACAGTTGATTACCGACCCGTTGGAATGACCCTTAGCATCAACCCATTAGTCAATGAGTTTGGCCAAATAAACAGCTCTTTGGCGTTTGAAATGAGTTTTTTGGATTTCTTTAGAGGTAGAAACAGCAATCCCATTATTAAGAAGTCGCTAACAAATACAAAACTCACGTTTAAAGACGGTGAGCCAATGATTATCGCAGACTTTCTCGATACAGAGATTGCTAAGTCTGTCTCGAAAGTGCCGGGGCTTGGGCACATCCCGGTCTTGGGTGAGCTCTTTAAATCACGAGAGTTTCAAAATAATAAAACTGAACTGTTCGTGCTAATCGAACCCAATATCGTGACGCTTGATACCGAACGCTCGGAGAAAAGCGTGAATCTTTTTTCGCAGAAGAGTGAATCATCTCTTCAACACACCAAATTCAAACTGTTGGACTGAATCATGATACAGCTAATAATTACGAATCCTAACGGACAGCAAAAAAAGCAGATTGTGAATGATGGTACTTATTCGATCGGCCGAGGATTACTGTCTGATTTTAGAGTCCCGGATAAAACCGTTGGCCGAAAGCAGCTTGAACTGAAAGTTGATCAGGGAACTTGCAGCCTGGAAGGCGAAAGATTGACCGATACCTTTGAATTTAATGGCATCGAAACACAGAAAATTGACCATCTAATTGAAGATGATCTGATCGAGTTTGGCCAAACACGCTTACAGGTTTTAAGGCACTCGTCGAACAGATTTACTCCGAAAGAGGTATTGGAAGACGAACTAACGTTAAAAGAGAATACTCAACAGGTTCAGGCTGTAAAACCAGTAGAGCTTAAAGTATCAGAACCGGAGGTCAAACAGAGCAAGGAAACTGACCAAGTCACCGATGAGGATACAGAGGGCTATAAAAAAAGAGTAGCTATTCGCCGTGAGATTCAAACACATGTTCAAAGGCAACTGGATTTGTATCAACGTGAGAAGTTGACAGGGCTTGAGAATGCTGAACTTCGAGCCGAGGCTACAAGGCTTGCAGATGAAGTCATTCGTAAAAGGCTGGTTGAATTACCCGAAGACGTTGAAAAGAGTTTGATAGCCGCTGAAGTAGTTAGCGAATCTATCGGATTAGGGCCATTAGAACCATTACTTGCTGATAGTGAAGTAACTGAAGTTATGGTGAACGGGCCTACTCAAGTGTATGTTGAGCGCCGGGGAAAGATAGAAGAGACTGGAATACAGTTTATTAACGATCGATCTTTAATGGCCATAATAGAACGTATTGTGTCACCGCTTGGTCGTCGCATCGATGAAGGTTCTCCTTTGGTAGATGCGCGGCTTGCAGATGGCTCACGTGTTAACGCTATCATCCCGCCATTGTCACTTGTTGGTCCAACGCTCACGATAAGAAAGTTTTCCGATAAACGCTTATACATGGATACCCTGGTTGAGATGGGCGCTCTGAACGAACCCATGGCACGTTTTCTTGAGTTATGTGTTGAGCAGAGAAAAAATATTGTTATCTCCGGGGGGACTGGGTCAGGTAAGACAACATTTCTCAATGCATTGTCTGATGCCATTCCAGAGGAAGAGAGAATTGTCACCATAGAAGATGCGGCTGAGTTAAAGCTAAACCAAAAGCATGTGATTTCCCTTGAAGCGCGGCCCGCTAACATTGAAGGCAGAGGCATGGTCTCGATCCGGGAGCTTGTCCGAAATTCTCTACGAATGCGTCCAGATCGTATTATCGTTGGTGAGTGTCGAGACGGTGCGGCTCTTGACATGTTACAGGCCATGAACACAGGCCATGATGGGTCGATGACGACAGGGCATGCTAACTCTCCGCGCGATTTATTGTCTCGTTTAGAGGTGATGTGTTTGATGTCAGACATTGATCTGCCTTCGCGGGCACTCAGAGAGCAAATTTCTTCAGCAGTCGATGTCATAGTGCAGCAGTCAAGATTTAACGATGGTGCACGCCGTATCACGTCCATTGTTGAAGTAGACGGAATGGAGAACGATGTGATTCTGCTTAATCCCCTATTCGAATACAGACAATCTGGTGTCGACAGGCACGGTAAAGTCATCGGTGAACACAGTGGTCTAAATAGAGTGCCGCAGTTCTACACCGAACTTGAGAGATCAGGGTTACGACCTGAAAGATCTTTGTTTGCCGAAACTGTGAGAGAACAAGAGGAAACTTCCTTTCCAGCGCCGGTTAGTCTGGTGGAGGAGCTACGATGAAACGCTTTAAAAGAGAAGCAGGTGCGGCATTTCTAAGTACTCTTATTGCTTTGCCGGTCTTAGGTGCTTTTGTTGGCGGATCTATTGAACTGGGTTTGCTTTATCAAAAACGGGCTGTATTGAATTCAGCGGTGATCAGTGCCGCACGTTCAGGCGCGCATGAGGGTGCATCACCTCAGGCCATCAGACAAGGATTAGCTCGAGGTATGGCACCCTTGCACGTAAAAGGAAGTGGATACGGAGAAATGCAGACACGGGTATTGGCAAACTCGTATGCAGATGTGATGGCAAACGCATGTGTGCGTATTTTAAACCCGAATAAAGGTGCATTCACCGACTTTGACGTTACGCCAGCGGACCCGAAGCGGGACAATACCATTTCCCTGTACGAGCTGGAAACGCTGAACCTTGGCGTAGGTGCGGCGAGTGGCACCAGCATACAGGATGCAATGTTGTTACAAGTTTATGTGCTCTATGGTGCCAAAACTAATGTACCTGTTATTGGTTCTGTGATGACCAGATTGATGGCCAGCCTGGCACCCACTGGCGGCATGAAAAAAAAGTTCTTACAACGAGGTAGATTTCCGATAGAGGTGCAGGGCATTACACGCATGCAATCCAATGCTGTTCTGAGTGATATGGTTGAGAAGAAAGCGGCTGGGAAGTTCAGCTGTTAGTGCTTTGATGTGCTGAGATGGTGAACGTTTGCGTAGTTGAAGCGTACGTACAAGGTAATGATGTAATCGTTCTGCTAACCACACTAATAGGATTGAATCATGGGACACTGTAGAAGCACTTGGCGTTTGAGTGGACGCAATAAACAATACGGAGTGAGCGTGCCCTTAGTGTTAATTCTGTTGATAACGCTTACGTTCATTTATATTCAAACCGGCATTGCACTTGGCTAGTCTCATTGTGGAAAATCAAGCCTTGACCTCGAAGACTTTAATAATCGTATTTTGACTCAACAGTTTAGCTGCCACCTGGTGCACCTACTTAGATAGTTGTTCGTTCTTAACGTCAAATCCCTGATGCTCTTGTGTCAGATATTACCGAACAAACGAACTGGCTTTTTTCATTGCTTTTGTGGGGAAACAGAAAAACGGTTTCGCCCGGTCGATTTGTACGAGTTATTTTTTCATTTTATGAACGTTTACATGAAATAAGTGTACCTACCAAGTAAGTAGTAGAAATTGTGGAAATAAAATGGAAGTAATAATAGCGACAAGCGCCTGTTTTGTGATGATCACGGTCATCGGGCTTTGTGCATTTAGCAGTTTAGTGACTCACTATCGACAATACAGGCGATACTTTGAAAACAGGGTAAACAATACACTTCAGCAAGCCTTTATCAAACAACCTATTGCTAAATTGTTTTTACTTGAAACCATGCTCCTTTGTGTTTGTGGGTTGCTCGGTTGGATTTTCTATAGTGTGTTCGGGTTGATCTTCGGCATTATCCTCGCTGGTGCATTGCCGTTTGCACTTATCAAGCGTATTAAACGAAAACGCGCTGAAAAATTTTTAACACAGTTGCCTGATGGGCTTCATGCGCTATCAGCATCATTGCGCTCTGGGGCCAACATGTCCCGTGGGCTGGAGCAGTTGGCTAACTGGCAACCAGTTCCTTTATCACAAGAGATGGGTTTAGTTGTCGCCGAAACCGAATTTGGGAAAACACTTGAAGAATCTCTTGAGAGCCTTCGCGAACGCGTTCCGTCTCAAGAGGTTGAGTTGATGAATACGGCTATTGTTTTTTCGAAAAGTGTGGGGGGCAATGTCAGTGACACTCTTGAAACGCTGGCACTGACGTTGACCGAGAAGCAAAGTGTTGAAGGAAAAGTTAAGGCCTTGACATCAACCGGGCGTATGCAAGGTTTTGTCGCAATGGCAATTCCTGTTCTTGTGGGTACTGTTATCGTGACAGCGCAGCCCGACAAATTGGATTTTTTCCTAAACGATATCAGGGGTTGGGTCACGTTGGCGATCGTATTTGCCATGATGGTGGCTGCCCACTATTCAATTAAGAGGATCGTGAACATTGATATTTGAATCTTTAACTGCATTGGTTGCAAGCGTTTCCGGCATTGTCGCTTTGGCTTGTTTTATAGCGATTCCGGCATGTTGCTACACGCACACAAACTCGATCACAAACACAACTGATGAAGGCTGGCGAGATGAGCCTCCTCGGCTTGTCCGATTTATACGGCGAATATTTGATCTTCTCTCACACGATTCTGCTGTAGAAATCTCTCATCGTTTGCTGTCTGAAAATGAGAAAGCGCGTATACATGCATCATCGAGCAAGGCGGGCTATAGCTATTCCATACTGGTAGGAGAATTTGTACTGATAAAGCTATTTGGGCTGTTAGCGGGTTCTGTTGTTGTGGCCTAATTAGCCTACTTGTATGGTCTAAGCCTACAGAGTGCGCTTCTTTTTGTACCTGCGTTTGGTATGTTTGGATACATATACCCTGACTTTTGGATCGGTGGGCAAATCCGCGATAGAGCAAAAAAGATGGAATTGCAGTTCCCTTTCTTCCTCGATGTGCTGATATTAACAATGAGAGCGGGCCTGGCTTTTTCCCTGGCTTTGGAGCAAGCGGTCAAAATCGTTCCATCTGGCCCTGTTAAGCAGGAGTTTGGTCGAGCCATCAGTGAGATTAGATGCGGTGTCAGTAGAACTGAGGCACTGCATCGGCTTGCAGAGCGTGTTCAGCTGCCTTCTATCAGTAATTTCGTTGCGGTAGTCAGTCAGGCTGAGGAGAGTGGTGGGTCGTTAACACAGTCATTAAATGAACAAGCAAAGCAACGACGCAGAGAACGGTTTCAAAAGGCTGAAAAATTGGCTGGCCAGGCACCTGTCAAGTTGTTGATACCGCTGTTCACTTTAATATTCCCGATCCTGTTCATTATTATTGGTGTGCCGCTGTATCTTGATCTCCAAGCGGCCGGTATGTTTTAAGAGTACATAACATGAAAAGTTACTGCGTAAAACTCGAAAGTGGCGAAATGTTGGTAGCCAAGGCATATAAGGCACAAACGATTAAGGAGCGTTTAAAAGGACTACTTGGTCGATCCTGTTTAAGAGATGACGAAGGATTGCTGATCGAGCCCTGTAGCAGCATACATACTGTGTGCATGCAATTTCCTATAGACGTGATATTTCTGGATAAACATGACAAAGTCACCGCCTGGGGTGAAAACGTACAACCAAACAGGATGATGGTTGCACCATGGGGAACACGAAAAACACTTGAGTTGGCAAGTGGTGTTATCAAAAACAGAGTAGTGAAAAAAGAGACACTCTATTTTGAACGATACTGGCTTTCATCTGAACTAACTGGATAAGCACATTATTCAGTAGGAGATAAAAATGAATGGCCAACCCAACTTTATTAACTTGGTGATTCTGCTTTTCGTCATTTTAGGATCAGGTTGTGCCACTACACCTCGGTCGGAATCAGATTTGCAAGATATCTCAGATATGAATTTGGATTATCAATTGGCAATCGCGAAAACCGCTTATGATCAGAATCGCTATGATGAAGCCATTCAGCTGTACAAGCAGGTAATAGATAAGGACAGCAATAATATGAAGGCGAATATCAACCTGAGCGCGGTGTATCTTGATTTAGGGATCAGGGGTATGGCCTACATAGGGCAAGTGATTGATGATGTCGACGATGCGAGAACAGCACTCGCATTGTATGAAGAGGTAAATGATAAAAGTCGTGAGTTCTTGCAATTGCTAACGCCGTATGCCACCAACCAGTGAGTGAATATGATGAAAATCCAATATCCACCAAATCTTCGGGCGCAAGAGCATGTGGAGTGCACGAATTTGCACAAAAGAATCAGACGATATCACTGGGGGCAATCTTTAATAGAGTATTTGGTTATCGTGGCACTAGTGGCCATAGTCGGGATTGGCTCTTTTAAAGTCTTGGGGCAGACCATTCATCAAGCGGCAATAGAGTCTGTAGAAGGTATAACCAACCAAGGTAGTTGACACATCAGTAGTCTGCATCACAGAAATTGTTTTAAAGAATAGTTCTGTTGGCTACCTGGGTATATCTTCACAATATTGGTGGACTGCTATATCTACATGGTATTCTTCCATCCAATCCTTCACTGTACAAAGTGTTTTGCATAAGGGGGCACTTGAGAAGAAGGGCCCGGTGCTGTTGCGCTGAATTTACCCTTGAGGTAGCGGGGGAGACAGAGAAGTATGGAGTTTGTCATTGTGATAACTGCAAGCAACGCACCGGCAGCGCCTTCGGTCTTTCAACCTATTTCCCAAAAGAAGCGGTAACTATAGTTTTAGGCGAACGTTCTACATTAAAGTGTTCAATTCACCAATATGCTGATAAGTTGATGATAAGTTGATGATAAGTTGACAAGCAATTCTTGCCAATGATCCATCAGTAGTATTTGGATAATGCACAGTATGCAAAATAAGGTCACGATTGCTGCATCCGCTGCGTTGAGTGCGGTTTTAGGGTCTATACACGCTTTTTCTGTGTTCATCCCGCAGTGGGAGGGCTTGCCTGGTGCCGGTAGAGCCAGCGTCAGTCTCATTTATTCAATCGCCCTGGTTACACTGACTATCGCCGTGCTCTTCGGCTATCGTCTTTATTGGCGAGTCCCGCCAGCTACAATGTTCTTGCTAGTCGGTGCGATTGCATCATTTGGTTTGGTG
Source organism: uncultured Granulosicoccaceae bacterium (assembly GCA_938038175.1). Classification (GTDB taxonomy): domain Bacteria; phylum Pseudomonadota; class Gammaproteobacteria; order Granulosicoccales; family Granulosicoccaceae; genus Granulosicoccus. The sequence goes on from CALHRQ010000044.1 coordinate 12,564, forward strand.
CTGACGGCCACCGGTACATCTCTTTATTCTTTGTATTTCAGCTACGGGCTGGTATTTGGCTGTGCTAATGGTTTGGGTTACGGTTATGTGCTGCAGTTGGCTGGGCAAGCTACCCCGTCACAACGTGGGCTGGCTATGGGGCTCGTCACAGCATTTTATGCCGTCGGCGCAACCATATCACCGTTGTTTTTTGTCTTTTTGATTGGTCACGGTGGCAATACGCTAGCGCTAAAATGGGCGAGTCTAATTGTGTTGCTTGTTTCGTTAGTTGCTGCTGTATTTGTTCACTGTGCTAAAGCAAGCTATGTAAGTGAGTCGCAAGTTGCAAACGATGCGCTCACTGCGCTGCTCAAGCGCGCTCGGCTTCTGTTGTGGGTGGGCTATGGCTGTGCAGTAACGGCTGGTTTAATGATCATCGGTCATGCATATAGTATTGCGACCTCTATGGGATTAAGTGAAAGTTATGCTACCCGGGCAACTATGATAGTTGCATTCGGAAACATGTTGGGTGGATTTAGCGCTGGGTACTATGCAGATCGACTATCCAGTCTATTGCTGCTTCGCTGGCTTCCGCTTTTTTCCGCACTGGGTCTATTATTGCTAGTGATGCCACTGGCATTTGAGGGAATCGTGCTGTTCATTGCTCTGGCCCTTGTGGGCTACTGTTACGGTGCAATAATTGCGATATACCCAGTGGCCGTGGTCGACATTTTTGGTTCGTTGTCGGCTCCCAGAATCTATGGTCAGATTTTCACGGCTTGGGGCCTTGCAGGGCTATTTGGGCCTTGGGTAAGTGGTTGGCTGTTTGATCAAACTGGTGTTTATACTGTTGCGCTACTAATCGCGGTGTTGCTCAGCGGAATATCCAATGTAGCGCTTCGTTATAGTTTGCCCAGTCAAGGTTTGACCCGTACTGAATAACTACACATAACAAAACTTAAGCATTGGTCTCTTTACGGATATGCGCTTTCAGTTTGATCGCACAAAAGTTGCACGCAATAAGTTGTTACTACTTGCTGGACAGTTCCGAAGAGAATAGGACGTTTCCAGCATAGCCAACGGACACGGATGTTGCGTTTTTCTCTGTGGAAACTAATAATCGAAAATCCATCGATTCTTTCTGAAAACTGAATAGCCTGCCATCAAGATTGGTTGCAAAAACGTTAGCGCCTACACAATTGCTTAAAAGCCTAACTGTTGTGAGTTTTGTTTCTAATGCTTTGTTGGCCTGTATCATTACGATCTGTTGAAGATCGTACCTGCGTGTATCCAGTTTAATACCTGCTTCATCTGACACTACAAGCCTGATTTTACCGGTTTGAGATTCTGGTGATTCCAGCGCTTGCCGAGTTTCGCTTATTTTTACATCAGTGACTTTCAGGCTGTTGGTTATTTTGCCTGTCAGCTCATAGGTGACAAACACATCGGAAGCTGTTGCCGTTGTTGCGAGAAGGCCCTGAAGTCGAGTTTGAAGCGGTGGAGCACCACTACGGGTTGAAAGATAGTCGGCCAGTTGTTGTTCATTGAGCAAGTCAATCAGGTTTAGGCTTGAATATGCGGCCGCTGTCGTCGGTAGTTGAGGTTTAGTGGAAATCTGATAGATAGGTTTAATTGGTGATTCCGGAGTAATAGACTGGCATGACTCAGGGTCAATTTCCTGCATTCTTGTAAGGTCGGTATTTGCTTCTATCGATGTTTGTTGCGTCTTAGCCCCAGTGTTGGCACTGGAGATATTACCGATCAGTAGAAAGAATAGTGTTGTCGCGATTGCTGTAAGAGCGCGCCCGTGTGCAAGCCTAAAGATGCCAGGCAGTAACATCATTGACAGTGCGTGAAGCTGCATGTCCTTATTAGCTCTCACTGCATAGCCCCAACGAACAACGATAGAGCTGCCCAATGGTAAGGATGAGACCAATTTCCACGACAGTAGGCTTGGACATCAGTATTGTTCTGTCTATATCGTTCGAAAATATGTGTGCTATTTTCTGTTGCATCACTACACTGAATATCACCATTGATAAATCGGGTGCGTGTTTCCTTTAAGGCATCTGCGTAAGTGTGACCCTGTTCAGTCAGACTATAGACGCTTTGCACAAATGTTGCTGTGCTCGCATCGTCAACTCTCCATAAAGAGGCAAGCACACTTTTTGCGCCAGCGCGGATAGCGGCAGAGGCTAATCCGTCTCCCTCATAGATACGGTCGGAACGTTGTTTGTCTGTGCCCAGATCTCTTATTCCCTGAGAGGGCAATGCGGTGTCGCAAGATGGAAGTACCATCGTTTCTACATCAATCAGCGGTGAACTTGATTCACTTTGCCCAAGCAGTAAGTCTATTACAAATAAGAACTCCCCTCCACCGGCATGAAAATAAGAGCTCTTTAAGCTGTCGTTGACCAAATCAAAGTGTCCGGTGACATGAATTATTGGTGCTCCAGCAGACACGGTGTCTACGTAATTCATGGTAGTGAACTGCTCATCCAGAAACAGTGTCCCTGGAAAAATTCCCTCGTCTTGTTCATCTTCCTTTATGATCTGATCCAATTCAACACCCACCCATGGTAAGGGTTTGCTGCGTAACACTGCATGCGATTTTGTGAGACCAAAGCCAGCAATTTTTTGCTCAGACAGTGTGGCGGACGGCAAAATTTGTTTGCCCTTGCTCATGACAAACGTGTGTTTTGCACCCAAATACTGTTCTCCGTCATAGAGAGCCGTGATCGGTAAAAAGGATAAAAAAGAATCTGTATCAATGATCAACGTTGGCGATTCTATATTGGCAATGAATTCATCCACTGGTTTAAACAAAAGTTGATACAACAATTGTTCATGAGAATTTGCGCGAGGCTTTGTTACAACCGAATTGGCTTTGGTCTGCTGTAGCGCATCTCTAAATTCTGAGATCTGGCTGGCGATCTGATTGGCTTCTACATCGATTGTGCAGTTTCTGAACCTGTTGCCAGAATCAACTAGAAGCTGAACGTGATCGTTGAAAACCATGTATCTTACTCTGACGACATTGTGATCTAGTTGCTGCGAAACTTGGTTGCTATGGTTTGAAACAGGATTGGCAAGCAAGGCATCCCCGGTTACTTGTTTTTCCTGATCACTGCACTCTTGATGCGCTAATATTTTTTTTTTGGAAGTTTGGTTTTCAGCTTTTCCCAGGCTTTATGCATGGAACTGGCCGTATCAGGCGAAAACAACCATCCGGATTTTTCGCTGTTGAACGATTCATGTTGTTCGTCAGTTTCAAACAATGTGTTGAGTCGACCTGAAAGATTGTTTCGGAAATCGCTAAATTGCTCCCTAAGTCGATTCTCGGCTTCGCTTATATAAAGTAGTAAGCTTGAACTGTTTCGCTCAAAACTTTGGTCAGTCTGATATTCGTCTAATAAATCAAGAACGTCGTTTGCTTCGTCTATCCTCTGATCCTCGATTAACCATTTTGCGAGGTGTTTAAACAGGGTATCGTTTGAGCGCAGGTATGCGAGGCGGTGCTGCTCATCAAGCATTTGATGTGTATTCAATACCGAATTAACGGCCTGTTTTTGTAAGAAAATGGCCAGATTCAGTGAGCCTTCTGCCCGCAAGTGGCTGCCCAGATTGTATTGGACATGACCGAGAAGTTCAGGTGCATTGCGGTTACTCAATAGTGCCAGTGCTTGCAGAAAATACTCTTCTGCAGCATCGGGCTCATCTAAAGCGGCCACCGTAAGGCCAAGATTGTTGAGTACGACTGCCATGTCAACAGGTGAGTAACGCTCCGAATCCAGTAGCCCTTGGAGTGCATCAAGTTGTAGCTCCAAGCCACCGCTTGCATCAGATAGCTGAAGCAGCACAAAGCCCAGATTGGTGCGAGTTAACACAACATCTGGATGGTTGCTATCAAAAGTGGCAGTTCGAATTTCCAGTGCCTTACTTAAAAGAGATTTGGCTGTAAGGTAATCTGCACGTTGCGCAGCGGAATAGCCCAGGTTATGCAGACTAAACGCAACTTCTGCCTCATGTAGTTCGGGCAAGGAGCGCCGGAGTGCTAAGGCTTTGCCTAAAAATTCAGTCTGAGATGCTCGATTCCCAAGCGATCCGTAAACCAGACCTAAATTATCCAGGGTATTTGCTGTGGATGGATGAGGATTGGGATACAGATTGTTCAGTATCTCAAGTGCCGCTGTAAGATCTTGCAGTGCAGCGTCCAGATTTCCCAGTCGCGCTTGCTGAGAACCGCGGTTATGCAGGCAAGTCGAATATAGCGAATGTATCTTCCCAAACTTTTCTCGAATTACACCGCATTGCGCATCAAGAATGACAACTGACTGGTCCGGACGACCTAACGCCGCTAGAATCGTTGCTCTGTTGCTGGCCATCTCTATGTTTTTTCGGTGTGACAGAGAGAAATTTTTCTCATAGATGCGCGATGCGCTTTCGTTGTGCTCAAGCGATTTCGCGAATCGACCCTGTTTAAAATAAAACGTGGATAAGTTGGACTTACTCTCGGCCAACGCGGGGTGATAAGCTGGTAACAGAGCGGTTCGGCTATTCCAACTGTTTTTTAATAGCGTTTCAGACTCTACAAAGTGGTTCTGGAATAGCAAGGCTATTCCCAGATTATTCTGGTATTCGGCCAGAGCGATGGAGTTACTGTTTTCGCCTAATTTGTTAACCGTGGCAATGGCACTGCGCCTGCTTGACTCTGCCTGCCTCCAATCTCCTGCTTGTGCCTGGATATACCCCAGAATGTCATGCTTTTCCGCGTCAATCAGTTGTTTTGAGATTAATGTGTTTGTCGAATTTACAGTGGCGGCGTGCTTTAACGCCTCTCTTGCACTGTCAATATCGCCGATTCCCACATGACTGTGTGCTATTCGGATAGCCAGTAGTGCGGGTAAGTTTGTTGCGTTATTTAATGGATCACTGGCAACGGACCGTGCTGTTTCCAGTAGGGCTAGTGCGCTTTTATGCTCATCAAACATTTGATGAAAACCTGCAAGCACAGCAAGCTCGATCGCTGCATTGGCGGGTTTTGCATCCTCTTCAATTAACACCCGCGGGAAGTAAGGTCCTTTGGGGTTGAGCGGCTCTGGTGTCCAGTGTAGTTGCTCGCTGAAACAGGAAACAGCGGCCCCAATGTTTACTGATGTCCATTGATCATTTTCCTTTGCATTATTTACTAGACAGGCCCGAAGTGATTTCGCTGAGTCTACTGACTGAGCGTGTAGAGATTGCACTGCACAAGCTGTGACAAGAAAGATGACCAGGATTGTTTTATTTGTCGCACGAGTGAACCGACAGTTGAGTAGACCTCCTTTTCGGCGTCGAACATATTCAGCACCACCGAAGGCTGGCTTTACAGCATGGAACATCAGCTTGTGAATGAAGCGGGTCACTGCGGCTGGCTTATATTTCGAACTCGAACAGATTGGATCACTTTCTCCTCAGCCTTGAAGGTTTGCAGTAGTTGAGGGACACGTGTGTCGCAGGCTTCTCCATTCATGGTTAACACAATGTTGTCAGTTGTGGACGCAATGCTAAATTCAGCTTCGAGCAAGTGTGTCGATGCTAATTGCGCAATCGCATCAGTATCCAGACTATCCGACGTAGCGGGTGTAATAGTAAATTCAAATTCTTGTGTTCCCGCGCTACTATCACAGCTTCTAACAAATTCATCTGTGTTCCAGTTCGACGGCTGATTGAGATCGTTAGACGGAGATTGCACAAAAACACCAATTCCAACAACGGCGGCAAGACCCATGGCTAGCGCACCACCAAACTGTGCATTGCTTGTTGGTATCAAGGAGCTTAAGAACCGGCTGATGCGCGATGGAAGACTGTCAGCAGATCGACTAACTGGCGCAGTTTCAACCGAACCGACTTTAGATATTGCAGCAGCTTCAATGTCGCTATCCAGGCGGTCGCTGAATTTTGTGAAACTGCGTTCCATCGCATCATTTATTGTTGTGTCGTCAAATTCGTTTACCGATTGCTGCATTGATCTTTCGAACTGAAGCTGTGAGCTACAAGCATCGCAAGTGGAAATATGTGACTCCACTTTTTGCTTATCGACGCCATCGATAGTTCCGCTGACATAGATAGGTATCAGTTCTTCGATTTCACGATGAATATCAGTCGAATCTGTTGGTTTACTCATGGCTTTAACCTCGTTTGCCGTTGAGCCGAGACTAGGAGTTTCTGTAACTGCTTTCGCGCATTAAACACTCTAGTGCGTGCTGTATTTTCCGGACAATCTTCAATCTGTGCGATTTCCTGATCGGAATAGCCTTCTACTACCAGCAGTAGTGCACTTCTATGCTGATCGCTTAGTTGATCTAACAATTTTTCGATCTCATCGAATGTACCAATGTTGGCTATTTCATCGAGTGAGTCTTCATGCATCTCAAGTTCTGATTGTTCAACTGCTGTCACCTGTGATCGTTTCAATGCAGATTTTGATTGATACGTTTTGAAGCACCAATTACGTGTAATACCAAAAACCCACGTTGAAATTTTCGAATCGCCTTTAAAGGATGGGGCACTTTTCCACACCTCGAACATCACATCATTGACAACCTCTTCAGCTTCTTCCTGACCTACCATTCGAGCGGTATAGGCAAAAAGACTCGGATACATTTTTCTGAAGAACTGCTCCATGCTGGCTCGATCCCCACTTTTAATACCTTGCATGATCTGCTCGAGTTCGGCCTCGGGCGGAACCTTGGACATCTCGCTGCTCCCATTACAATTCAAGTAGTTAGCAGTGTAATCCGATAGCTGGTCTTTGTGAAAGTATTGGTTCTCTGTTTCGTTGTCAGTGAGTACCAATGACTCGGCAAAATGTTCAATTGACGCGTGCATGATGAAATAATTCCTGTATTATCATATAGATATGAGGCTACTGATTCAGGTCCAGTTGTTCCAATTCGACCCGCCGATTTTCTGCCCGGCCCTCTTCACTGGCATTGTCGGCTTTGGGCAAGCGCTCACCGTAGGGCGCAACCTCAAGCCTTGATGAATCGATTCCAAACTTTGTTGTGAGATAGTGTTTTGTTGCATCAGCTCGCAGCTCACTCAGTTGCATGTTGTATGAGTCGCTGCCAGTTGCATCTGTATGTCCACCCAATCGAAAACTATGTGCAGATAGCTTGTCAGACGTGAGCGCCCTGCCAACCATATCCAAAGATGACTTTGCGTTTGATGTCAGATCGGCGCTGTTGTACGCAAAGTTTATCTGTAGCGGTAACTTGCGTGATTTAATGCTGCGTGTTTTCTCAGAGAAAAATGACACAACATCGGTATCGTTGTACTGTTGCGTTTCACTGCGCCCGATGACACGTTGCTCCCATATTTGTCGATCGAATAGCATGTGGTCTTTGGAAATCGAATCCATAAGAGACACGAGTAAATCAGTGCCTTTTTGCCCATCTACAAGGTTGGATTCCTCATCAGCGATACCGATCTTCTTAACCAGAGATACTTCGCTGCAGTACGCAGCCATGGTGTCGAGCCCGGTTGGTGCTTGAATTTCCAATACCGCGAGAGAATCCTGTTCAGGAAACTGCCGTGGGATGCCTGCTTTTAGTTTTTCGCCATCCCAGGGCGCAATCACATTAACTGTGCCTTCGCTGTTCACATTAACAAGAGTCACGTAGCAATCATTCGAACTGCTGAATTCATAGGCAAACAGACTGCCTATTCTCATCGCTTCTTTAATTTCCTCCGATTAGCTTTACATCAAAGCCGCTTTCAGGCGATGTCGGAAGCATAGTTGAGAGAATTTCTCTGTGTTGCGCACGGGTTTCTGCGGGGGTGAGCGTTTGGGATAGCGTTTGTGTCGGCAGCATTGCTGACGCGATGGCGGCTGCAGATAGCAGTAATGTGCGCGAAAATCTTGACGATTGGTTTGTGTTCATATCATGCTCCACTGGGCAGTTATTGAAAATCACCATTTAAGCTGGCTTATATTTTCGGTACTATTGAAAGGCCGAGTCGTTCATCCCAATTTCTGATTTCCAGCCTTTACTGGTAGGAAGAGATTGTTATAGGGAAAAATGTGCTGGTACGGCCGAAGCTATGCAGGGCTCTAAAGAGCAGACTCGAGCATTGGGAAAAGTGATAAAAATTCGGGAAATGGAAAAAATTTAAGAAGTGATGAAAACTATTTGCTGGTCTGTCAGTACCCACTGTACATAAGGGGCCGCATTGGTTGAAAACACGAACCGCACGGCCACTTTAAAAAGCGGCCGCTGAAAGGTTGACTTAGAAAACGGGAGATTGGTCAAGTGAAGAGATATTTAAAGCTGATTTTGATTGCCGCACTGCTTTTTTTACCACACTCGCTTTTCGCATCATTCGCAGACAAACGTGCTCTCGTAATCGGAAACGCAAACTACACTGTTCTGCCAACATTGGAAAACACCGTCAATGATGCGAATGACATTGCTGGCCAATTAGAGAAGCTTGGGTTTGAAGTTGATTTATTGCTGGATGCCAATCTGATTGACATGCAGCGTGGAATCGCAGAATTTTCAAACAAACTCAATAGCAACACTGTTAGCCTTGTCTACTATGCAGGTCACGGTGTACAGGAGCAGGGCATTAACTACCTTATTTCTGCTACTGCCAATATCAAGCAATCTTGGCAACTGCAAAGCGCTACGATCACCCTCGACACCATACTCAGTGCACTGGACGACAGTTTGTCACCGTTAAAAATTGTGATGCTCGATGCTTGTCGAGACAATCCGTTTAAAGATGATCGACAATTATCCCGGAGTATTCGAGCAAAATCAGGGCTTGCACAGTTCGTTTCAACCAGTGGCACCATTTTGTCTTACGCTACATCTCCTGACCGTGTTGCCTATGACGGTGAGCCTGGTGATATGAACAGCCCTTATACAACCGCACTACTTAACCACATATCAACTCCTGGCATAAAAGTGGGTGAGATGCTTAATCGCGTTGGCAAGGATGTCCGCCAATTCACTGCAGGGCGTCAGGAACCCTGGCAATCGAGTTCACCAATCGAGGATTTTTGCTTTGCAGGATGCCTGGATGAGCCAACCAAAGATGCCCTTTCATTAGAACTTGAACGTATATCCAGTGCGTTCAAATTGGCGGACTACAACCTGTTAGCCGAACGACTGAACTTATCAGTTGAACAAACAGAACGGCTCGTCACCTTGTTTGATGAATACGAAAGTATCAACGTAAAAAGCACGCGCTCTGTAAGACGAAGTACAGACGCGAAGACTGCTAATGTCAGCCTTGAACTCGAACAGGCAGTTGGTATTGACGGACGAATCGTAATGCCTGGACCTCGCTGGAATACGATAGATTTAATCATGCGGCAAAAAGATGGCCGGTGGCAGGCGAGTGATATAGAAAATGAGTACCTGTTTCCTCTGGCTGATAAACGAGTGGATGTACGAGCACCCAATATCGTGATTGATACCAGGGATGTAGACAGACAGAGCGCTAACGCTGTGCGTATTTTATCTGATGTGCTGGACAATGAAGCGGTAAATGATGTCAGGTTGTATTACAGGGACAGCCATTCCACCGACGGATTCGCAACGAAAGAACTGCGTAAAAATGATGTTAACGGACGCGACGAAGCACTGATTGACACCAGTAGCATTACCTCGGGTAATCTTGAAATTTATCTTGAGGCGAGCGACTTAGAAGAGAATCTCACGCGTTGGCCGTCCCCGAGGAACCCGTTGGTTATCAGAATAGAAACTTCGCCCACAGTGGCAGCTGCGCCTGCTGCAAAACGCAGCAGCAGGAAGTGGTTGTGGATTGGGCTTGGTGTGCTCGCCGCAGGCGCTGCAACGGCAGCAGCACAGAGCGGGGGAGGTGGCGGCAGTGAGATTGGCGATACCCGGCCTGTAAACGTGATAGTTCCTCCTCTACCTTGATGTGAATTTCAATCGGTGGAGTCTACAAGAATGAAATCGGTCAAGATAAAAAACAAGGTGCTGGATACAGCGATGATTACGCATTTAATTGGGCATTTGGTTAGGGTTTTATCGCGCCATTGGTCGCGAGCCTTCTACGTACTACTCTTGCTTATTCTGGCAGCTTGCTCAACGGAACGGCCGGTAGATGTAAGCGTAAATGTATCCAATGTACCCAACAACGGTCTACCGCAAGGCCCCATTACAGAATGTCAGGTCAATGATAATGCTTCGGTCTCTGCATTTGTGATCACCCCTTCGGGCACGTTTTTATTGCTTGAGAATCCTGACGGCTCAGCAAGTCGCGGCGTGACCTTAACCACGGGAGAGGAAATCAGTATTGAGATTCAGTTGACCGAAAACGGCAATGCTACAACGATTGCAACTGCAAGCACGGTTGTACCGCCTCCACCGGTTACTGAACTAAACTTTAGTGAATTTCAGCTAAGTTGTCCCAATGTATTCGATCCGGAGCCAATTTCTCCTCCCACGCCCACTATTCCCACAACTACATCTGACAGCTCAAACTTATCTCAGAACCTGATTTCGGCTGATCAAGTTTTGTTAGCACAACCGCCAGCAGGTGTACGTATACTTTCAGAATGCCAGGTTGGTAATAATGTTTTTACCCAGATGGGCTCGCCCGCCGTCGCGCCCAATGGCAATCTGGTTACGGGTGGCCACAACCGCAGTATCGTGAGTGCCTGTACCACATCTGGATTCAGAGTGCCTTTCCCAGAGCCTGCGGGGATTGAAGAAGATTTCGCCAGTCGAGAAGTCGCGCTGGATTCTGCTGGCAGTATTTTTTCCTACAGGAATACAGGCCCAAGCGAACAGGTCCGGTTGCTACAGTTTTCAAGTAACGGTGCGGTGCAACGCATATTTATTGGTGGGCAAAACAACAATGCGATCCGTGTGTCTCCATCGATTGACGGTGCTAATCGCGTTGTATATCCGCAATCCCCTACGCAAATTGCAGTTGCAACTAATATTGAACAGCCGACGTTAATCCAAGTTGACCCCTTCGGTCTAATTTTTTCAAAAGGTGCAATATCGAGACAGGGCGTTGTCTATTACACCGGTACGAATATGAACAGATTGCTCGCGGTTGATCTCAATAACCTTCAGGAATTGAACAACCAATCCTGCAATACGAGTTCCGGTTCGCGATCTTCCCCTGCTATCGACTCTGAGGGAAACATTATTTTTGGAACCACGGCTGGTCGCATTTATTCGTGTACAAGCGCACTTGAATTTAACTGGGTCTTTCCTTCACCTGAGAACCTTGATTTGCCTGCGTCATTCTGGTCATCGGCAGTAATCGATGAAGCTAACAATGTTTATATCCGCTCGAACAACGGTGTCATCTATTCAGTTGATAGCTCTGGTACGTTGCGTTGGCAATTGGATACAGGCGTGTCAGCTGACTTTGGCAGCGGAACGCCGGTTATCGCTGATGATGGTAGGCTATTTTACGTTGACAGCTCAGGCGTTAACGCGGTTAACAAGGATACGGGTGAGAGGATCTGGAGATTTACCGGCCCGAGTGATAGAACCTTTCAGGATGCCGGCACATCCGCGACACTTCTGCCTGATGGGCATCTGGTGTTCAGGGCTGCATCGACACTGTTTGTCGTGGATGTGGCGGGTGCAGGCTTATCATCATCTGCAGCATGGCCTAAATGGGGAAGGGATCTTAGGAATACATCACAGCAGTAATACGTTTGTGTATTTAGAATTTTCGCAGAAGTCATAAATGCATTGCCTCGGCCTCGCCAGCGGAGAATTCAATTAGACGTTTTTTTTAGCTTTCGAACCTTGATTTTCGAGGCGATAAGCAACGCCGCAAATGGCTGCACTCTTGCCAATACCTTTAGCGCCAGCTAACAGGACAGATCGCTTACGATCAAGCGATGCGATTACCTGATCAATCAACATCTCTTGACGCAAGGGTGGATTGAGCTCTGACGTAGATGCCAACCGGATTATGTTCCGCCCGCGTTTGTCCAATGCATCCTTCTTTTTTATCTGCGCAGCAAATAAGTCGAATAATACAGTGAACAAAGAAGACGAATCCCGAATAATTGAAATGGCATGGGAGGACCGAACACCGTTTGAAGCTATACATCGCCTCTATAATTTATCCGAGCCTGAAGTTATCAAACTTATGCGCCGGTCCTTAAGTACCAGAAGCTTTAAATCGTGGCGTGCAAGGGTATCAGGCCGTCAAACGAAACATGAAAAAATCAGAGACCCTGATATTATCAGAGGTTATTGCCCCACCCAATACAAACACAAGTAACTAGCTTCCCCCCTTAGCGCTGTTTAAAAGCGCCGTTTAAAAGTGCTGTTTTAAAGCGCTATTTTAAATTCAATTCAAGAGGCGGTTTCGCGCCTGGAAACTGTATCAGGCAGGGCGCAAAGTGCTGACGTTACAAACGATTCGAAGCCTGGGAGAGGATGGCTATGACAACGATCAGCCTGGTAGGACCGGCTTTGCTAACGAGTACACTTTTTTTCTAGCTCGAAAACGGACTATGAATAAATACGGTTATTTTTCT
>CALHRQ010000045.1 GCA_938038175.1 uncultured Granulosicoccaceae bacterium
ACGTTGGCCCCATTGGTGTCATTGGCTCCAGCTCAGCCAATGCCATGTCAGAGCAAGCCGACGTAATAGTTGCCATCGGTACGCGACTACAGGATTTCACCACTGGTTCATGGACAGCCTTTGCGCATGATGCTCGATTTATTTCCTTGAACGTTGGGCGCTATGATGCAATAAAACATCGTTCTTTGCCGGTTGTAGGTGATGCAAGGCTTGGGCTCGTGTCCTTGCAAAAGTCAATGTCTGGTTACAAAGCACCAGATGCATGGACAAAGCTGGCCCAAGTTGAACGAGAGAAATGGGATGCCTATGTTGCTCAAAATGTCGCCTATGGAAACCGGCCGAACTCCTACGCCCAGGCAATCGGTGTGGTCAATAGTCATTGTGACCCAAATGATCGTATCGTTGCGGCGGCGGGTGGTCTTCCTGCCGAAGTCACTGCAAATTGGCGTTCTTTAAGTATTGGCTCAGTAGACGTTGAATTTGGATTTTCGTGTATGGGATATGAAATCGCTGGAGCATGGGGGGCGCGTATCGCGCAAACCGAGACTAATGCCGAGCGAGACACTATTGTATTTGTCGGTGACGGGTCCTATATGATGCTCAATTCAGATATCTATTCGAGCGTATTGTCCGAAAAGAAATTGATAATATTAGTGCTCGACAATGGCGGTTTTGCGGTTATCAATAAGCTGCAAAACAACACAGGTAATGAAAGTTTCAATAATCTCATTAAAGATACGCCTACGGTCACAGCGAAACCGTTCTCAGTAGACTTCGAATCGCATGCTAAATCTATGGGTGCGAATACGCTGACAGTATTAAACCCTGAAGAGCTTGCTAAGGCCTTTGTTCAGGCTAAGGCCGCCAGCAAAACCACTGTTATAGTTATGCAGGTCGACCCCTACGAAGGGTGGACAAATGAAGGGCATACCTGGTGGGAGGTAGGCACCCCGCATACTTCAAAAAACAAAAAAATCACTGATGCACATATTGATTGGGAGGCTTCTCGTTCCAAACAACGCAAGGGCGTTTAGACTTTCCAAAACTACCCCAGAATGCCGGTGATTGTTTTTTCCGTCTAAACGGTCGGTTGATTCATCGCCCTAATAACGATCCGAGCGGCTTGTTCAACAGGGTCGTGCGTCTCTTTTAGTATTTGAACTCGATCAAAGCGAGTCTCGTCAGAATTTACCGCTGTACGCAGTGCATTGCCAAATGCCATTCGTAGTTCAGTGCCGATATTAAATTTGCAAATTGATGTGTTTGACGCAAGCGCCGCGCGTTGTTTTACCGGTACACCAGAGCCGCCATGAATCACTAGTGGTACTGTTGTTTGATGATCTATTGCGCTAATTCGACTTTCATCAAGGCCACCTTTCTTGTGTTGTTGCAGGTGGACGTTACCAACTGAAATAGCCATAGCATCGATGCCAGTTTGCTCAGCAAATTTCGCTGCCTCCTGAGGGTCTGTGCCTGCCGACTGCTCCCCTCCGTCGTAACCAACAAATCCGATTTCACCTTCGCAGGATATTCCGGCTGCGTGTGCCAGTTCTGCGATTTGTTGAGTCTCTTCGATATTTTGTGCTAATGGTTTACGTGATCCGTCGTACATTAATGATGTAAAACCGCACTCAAGGGCGGCTTTACATTCTTCAAATTCGTATCCGTGATCAAGATGGGCAACTACGGGTACTGATGCATTTTCAGCCAGGTAGCGCATCATATTTCCCAGTATCGGTAGAGGCGTATGCTCGCGGCAAGATGGCCCCGCCTGTAAGATAAGAGGCGCGTTTTCAGCTTCCGCTGCCGCAACATACGCGCGCATATCTTCCCAACCTAAACAAACCAATCCAGCAACCGCGCGACCATCTCGTAGTGCTGGCTGCAATACTTCAGCAAGAGTGGCAAGGCTCATTTGAATTTAGCAACCATGTCAAGAATGCCAGGAATGGTATGCAGCTGATTTGCATGAGTTGGTTGAAAATATTGAACTAACGAACGCTGGCTAAGGCCACCTAAAATCGTAAAGTAATACATCTCGTAACCAGGTAACACTGCACATGGATGGTAGCCGTTGTCGATACAAACTGTTGAACCATCCACAATGTGATATGCATCACCAGATTCGTTGTCTATACGCTGCAGCATCTGTACCCCGGAGCCATTGTTAGGCTTGAATCGAAAATTGTACGTTTCATCGTGACGAGTCTCATCAGGCAAGCGATCGGTATCGTGCTTGTGTGATGGAAACCCAGACCAGCCGCCTGCGCCAACAGTGTAAAGCTCGCTCACTAACAAGCGGCCCACTTTGCCGTGTTGTTGTTGTCCAAGAATATGTTTAATCTTACGATGTGTTTTCGTATCGTCGGAACCGTACTGCACTTTGTCGAGTTCGCTTGCGCGCACGGCGAACGGTTCGAGTTGTTTGTCGTAACTAGCACCTGCCACGAAAATTTCAGCATCATCCGACACGCAAACAATTTCGGCTTTGGCGCCAGTGGGGACATAAACGCCCTCGGGTTCACCATCCCAAACATCTACTCGGCGGCCGCCAACATTCTCGGCCGTAAAACCTTCAACGGATATGTTGGCAGTACCGGTCGCAGGCACAACGCAGGTTTCATATCCCCTAACCTGGTATTCAAAGACCTGGTCTTTTTTAAGCTTAACGATGTTGAAGTAGTTAAGCGGAACGATTTCGTTGCCGACATCAACAATGGGTTTATTCTGGTTGTCGTACGGTGCGATGTGCATGGATATGTTCCTAGTTAACCGCGGTAGGACCGGGGTGAGAGGTTAAAAAATGTTCTAGTTCTGCGGAGTCCGGCATCGCTGGAGCACACCCTGGTTTAGCAACCACAATGGCAGCGCAGGCAGAGCCTCGCAACACAGATTCGCGTAGAGCTTTGCCACCAGCAAGTGACGCCAGCAGACCTGCCATAAAGCTATCTCCAGCGCCAGTGGGCTTGATAGCCTCAACAGGGTATATGCCGGTGCGAATCTCTTCATCACCAGCCAGGGTGATAGCGCCATCTCCACCCATTTTATAAATGATCAATGCCGCAGTACTGGAGGCTAGCTCACGTGCTTTGGATAAACCCTTGTCGATGCCTCCTGCCATAAACCCAAATTCCTCATCGTTACCGACAATGATATCGCTATGTGCACCTGCGCGACTTAACACAATAGACGCCTCTTCCTCTGTTGGCCACGAGTAGGGGCGGTAATCGATATCAAATATAACGGGTACACCGGCCTTGCGTGCTAATTCAAAGGCCCGGAAAGTTGCACTGCGAGAAGGCTCAGCAGCAAACGCTGTTCCGGCGGTGATCAGTGCACCATACTTTGAAAAGTCAATTTTTTCGACATCTTCGATACTCATCTGAAAATCAGCAGCACCATTGCGGTAAATAACGCTCTGATGGCCGTCAACACGGGTTTCATAAAGTGCGAGTGAGTTGCGATACTCGGAGGCGTTTGGGCCACAAACAGGCCTCACTTGTGTAGCGTCGACACCATAGTTATTGAGTTGATTGACGCAGTACCTCCCAATAGAGTCGTCTGAAATCCGCGTTACCAGGGCTGCTGTGCAGCCTAGCTTGACGAGACCAATAGCGATATTGGCAGAAGATCCACCGATCGCTACTTTCAGATCTGTTGCGTGCTCGTTGGCAGTACCGGGTGGGTCAGGGAACAAATCCATACCAGCACGACCAACAACAAGAAATTGACTGCGTTTTATGCCTGCAATAGCGCTGCTAAGCGATAGGCTCATAGCATCCTCCCGCAAAGTGTGCAGTGGTTAGCGATGATTTTGATCATTTTTCCCTTTAGCTGACTGGCCGTTGCTGTATTTAACTTATTTGCGAGCGAGTGCACGAATCAAGACTGCGTTTCATTCGAAGTATTTCTGTGGACGGTGATCAACACATCAAATACTGAGTACCTGCAGGGGAGGTTTTTTCAGCTTCCCGATGCGCTGAATGGCCGACAATTCTATAAAAAATAAAAATAAATGCAACCGGTTGCACATCAATAACACAAATCGTTTATATTAGCCAATCAACTTTTCTGTTTAAAGCGACTGAGCAAGCTTGCTTGCCAGTGTGCAAGAGTAATTTATGTCGATAAATATTGGGAATGCACCTTGTTCGTGGGGTGTGGAATTTGCTGATGATCCACGAAATCCCCAGTGGCGTCAGGTACTGAAAGAAAATTCCGAGGCGGGCTATGGCGGAATAGAACTCGGCCCGGTCGGCTTTATGCCCGAAGAGCCAACGGAGCTGGGTGAGGCATTAGAAGAGTTTGGACAAGCCTTAATTGGTGGTGTTATTTTTCGGCCGTTCCACGATGCAGCTGCCTGGAATGACGTTATGGACGCCTCAGTTCGCACTTGTAAAGCACTCACCGCGCATGGTGCTAAGCATTTGGTTTTGATTGATTCAATCTCAGATCGCCGTGCAGCTACAGCGGGTCGTGCCAGTGAGGCAGAGCAGATGTCAACGAACGAATGGAACGCGTTCCGTGATCGTATCGCGACCATCGCAAAAATGGGCTCCGAAGAATATGGCTTGACAGTTGGTATCCACGCGCATGCGGCAGGCTTTATGGATTTTGAGCCCGAGCTGGAACGCTTGCTTGATGAAGTCGACGAGAGTTTTCTTAAAATATGCTTTGATACGGGTCACCATTCCTATGCAGGCTTCGATCCAGTGGCTTTTATGGAGCGCCACATCAAACGCATTAGTTACATGCATTTTAAAGATATCAACCCAACCGTTAAAGCTGACGTGATTGCCAAGCGCACCGATTTTTATGATGCTTGTGGGCAAGGTATTTTTAGCAAACTCGGTGATGGTGATGTGGATTTTCCAGCCGTGCGTAAATTGCTTGTCGATAATGGCTTTACCGGCTGGTGCACCGTAGAGCAAGATTGCGATCCTACTGGTCACACATCACCTGTTGATGACGCTAGATACAACCGCGAATACTTACAATCGATCGGATTTTAATAATGACTAAACTAAACTGGGATTGATTGGTGGCGGAGAAGGCAGTCAGTTAATTTTCGGATAGAAGGCGGCACTGCTGGACGCATATGGACAGCATCGATAGCCGTTGCTTGCATGCATGGCTTAGCTATTCCAGTGTTTGGCGAAGAGAGGGGCTACGCTGGGCCCAAGAGCAACCGAATCAATGGGTCTGGACGCCTACCGGTGGTCGCAATCAAATTATCGAACGAGGCGAAGCAGGACTATCGCCTGAAGCCGATCGAGCTACTCGGGTAACAACGGGGCACGCTGAACGAATGCCGCTTATGTTTGCTAATATTCATGCAGATTTAGCTAAAGTCATACGTGTATCTAAAAAGGGAAGGGAGCCTGATCCAGCAGCGAACCTTTATCCGAAGGCGACAGATGGTTTAAGATCAATGGCTGCTGTTCACGGTGCGGTGGATTCTGCCAGCCAAAACGGTTGTTGGGTAAATGCAAGCTCACCTATGTACCGGTAAAGTACATCCCGTTATTTTGTCGATAGAGGTTTAAGCGTGCCTCGCTCAATAATCTGGCAGGCAAATAAGCGCGCTTCGACAGCCCTCGATTTTTCATTCAATAGCGATGTGATCAAGTCGACTGAGGATGCGATAATGTCTTTAATGGGCT
The DNA here is from genome assembly GCA_938038175.1 of uncultured Granulosicoccaceae bacterium. Classification (GTDB taxonomy): domain Bacteria; phylum Pseudomonadota; class Gammaproteobacteria; order Granulosicoccales; family Granulosicoccaceae; genus Granulosicoccus. Next base: position 5,664 of record CALHRQ010000045.1, read on the forward strand.
GGCGAATAGTGGTGAGATTAATATTCTGCCACCCGGCCATCTTCATATCATTAAGACCAATCAAACCTATGTCATCGGGCACTGATAGCCCTCCCGACTGAGCGGCTGATAGCGCGCCTATTGACAGTACATCATCTCCACAAAAGTAAGCCTCTGCAGGTGTTCCACGTAATTGCTCAAGCATGGCTGCTCTTCCTGCGTCAAATGTGTAGGCCGTTGCGAAGCTGTGTGTTACTTTCATGTGATCATGTTTTAAAAGTACTTCTAAAAAGCCTGTTAGTCGATCTTGAGTGGATGTGGCTGACGCAGGACCTCCCAGAAACGCAACGGTGTTATAACCTCGTTGTACCAGGGTCTCGGCCGCCATTCGACCACACTGGACGTTGTCTATGCCTACTATGCATACATCAGGAGACTGATTAGCACGAGCAAACGAATGCACCACAGGAATGCCTGCATCGCGAAACGCTTCTGCAAAGCTAGGTGGTAATGTTGAAGAGGCGACAATGACTCCGTCGACGGAATATTGTTGGAGCATGCGTAGGGTGTTGTCAGGTTCAGTTTCATCCGACAGATTGACCAGTAATGGACGCAGGCCCCTGTTTTGTAAAGATCGAGTAAATAAATCGAATATTTCGAGGAAAACCGGATTGTGAAAGTTGTCTGAAACCAGGCCAATCAATTTGGTTCGGCCTGTTGTAAGGCTAGAGGCCAGCGCATTGGGGCGATAACCTAGTTTACGCGCAGCGTCATGTACCCTTTCTCGCGTCTTGGCAGATACTGAGGCACCATCGGTAAACGAGCGTGAAACCGCTGAGCGCGATACACCAGCCTTCTCGGCAACCTCCTTAAGCGTCACACCCTTATTCACAATCTTAAGTTCTTTTTTATGGTTCTAACGGTCCACTTTAGCTCGATGAGAGATTAAAGTGGCAATTATTTATTGCAACCGGTTGCAATGGTGATACAATTATGGTTATCTAGTCACATTAAGAATGTCTTGGTTAGCCCACAAACCTGACAGCGACTCATAGTAGTAGCCAGGTTATATGGGTGCTAGTTCAACCCTGTTTCGCAATCAAAACAGCTTTGATTGTGGATTTTTATACCAAACACATTACTTTACCGCGCCAAGTACGAATTGCTCGGGCGTGATGTACCTTGAACCATTAGGCCCCAAAGGGGCATCCGGTCAAATAACGTGTGCCGGACACGACTATATTCTTGGAGATAAACGATGAAGAAGACTCTACTTTTAGCCGCAGGTTTTGCTGCATTTGTTAGCGGTCCCGCGTTGGCGACCACTATCGGTGTTTCAATAGCAAACTTCGACGACAATGGTCTGACTATTATGCGTAACGGCATGACGTCTCACCTT
>CALHRQ010000046.1 GCA_938038175.1 uncultured Granulosicoccaceae bacterium
GACCTTGACCCTGCTTCTAGTTCTAGTTCTAGTTCTAGTTCTAGTTCTAGTTCTGCTTCTGCTTCTGCTTCTGCTTCTGCTTCTGCTTCTGCTTCTGCTTAACATCTAAAACGTAATACGCTTTAGAACCCAGTCAAATTAAGTTCAGCTGTACGCACCCCAGCAGCTTTTGCGTCATCAGGATGACAACAATAGCGCAATAAATTAATCTAAAAAAACCAAAATTTGACACAAAACGGAGCTATATTAAATATAAGTACTCGCTAAAGCTCACATAAAAAATTAATTTACGAAACTACTTGTCATTATCGCAATTCTTTAGGTACAGTGAATTTAACATTCTTACAAATTTTATCGATTAGCTAATACAGCGTTGCCTAAAGACGCCGATAACACAACCGCTAAATGGAATAGGATGAAAAAGCCATGGGTTACAGTTGAACAACGCAATCTATAGCCGCAAAAATAGCTGCACAAAATTTCTTGAGAATAAATTTGTGTCGCAATTTGCATCAAACGTTCAACAATAATGTGGCTAATATAATCATATTGCACTAGCTCAAAAGTGTCATTGGTAAAAAAAGCTACAGCACATGCACGAACACAGGTATAAACATATGCAGACATGTACAGATATGTGCCAATCGCATCACATAAGTATATTGCGCTGTTAACGTAAAGTTGAACTGTTAGCTAGCAACAGAAGTCTATACATAGCATCTTGGTCATTTAACCGTAATCATAAAAAAGCGATAGTAAAATTTGACCAACCTTTAATGACCAGGAACCACCAATACATCGATTACAGGAGGACACGAACATAAAGCTGTAAAGCAAATAGCACGCATCTCTACTAAAGATAAACACCATCGTAAGACCACATGTAACACTTGCTGTAGTTACATGAATGCACAAATGCAATAACAATGGTAGTTTTATCTTATTCGAATTAATGACAGTCGCTACAGTCGTTAAGGAGCATTAGAAAAGGTGCAAAAGAAAATCAGCAGACTATTTAAATAATTAACCCAAAAGCAATAGGGACATTGTTAGACAAAGTCAACGTTAAACAAAGGCAACCTACTTATGCATCAGTCTTGTGTTAACAATATGCAAACCAACACTTCGTTGCTTTTCATGCAACGAATGACAGGTTTCGTTAACGCAGACACCTTCCCCAGAAGCGCAAGCTTCCAACCCAATACCACTTATCACACTTGCTTTCCACGCCTTGCCAAAACTTTTAGCAAACCTGTTTTTGCTGAGCGTGTCTGCAAGCCCACACTCGTTTACTGCAGGAGAGATTTATGAACTTAACAGTTACTGGACGCCACGTAGAAGTCACCAACTCAATGCACAACTACGTTTCCGAAAAACTGCAAAGACTGCAAAGACACTCCGAAAACCTTTTCGACATACACGTCATACTTTCGGTTGAAAAGGTTCGTCAAAAAGCCGAAGCAACGATCCAGATATCAGGCAAAAAACTGTACGCCGATACCACCCAACCCGACATGTATGCCGCCATCGATCTCCTGATGGATAAACTGGACAGGCAGCTAATCCGCAAAAAAGAAAAAGCAAGAGCACATCGCCGGATAGAAAAATCATACGATATGGAGCAGGAGTCACTACTTGTGTGACAGCTAACGCTTTCCTAACGCCGCGCAAGAGCGCACAATAGCCCGCATAAACTTAGGGCCGGAACCAGCAATTTGCTGGTATCTGGCCCTTGATTTGCCACGGTGTTAGTTAAATGACTGAACTATCAGAGCTTTTGGACCCATCACGCATCAGTTGTCGATTGCGTGTCCAAAGCAAAAAACGCGCGCTCCAAGCTGCAGCCGAGCTCCTCTCGGGCAGTATTGAAGATGACAACCTGTCAGATATGGACATTTTTGACGCACTTTTGAACCGAGAGCGGCTGGGCAGCACGGCACTCGGCCACGGTATCGCGCTCCCTCACAGCCGTCTGGAAGCCATTGACGAGCCGATGGCAGCACTGGTCACTCTGGATGAGGGAGTCGACTATGAAGCAACGGACGGCAAACCAGTCGACGTCATTTTCGCACTACTAGTCCCCGAAGAATGCAACGATGAACACTTGCAGATCCTCGCTACACTCGCCAATCAATTCAGTAACGACCAATTCCGAAACTCAGTGCGCTCTTTCAACCAGGGCCAGTCAGCCGAATTGTATAACCATGTTGGCCAGCAACACCGGCTGGGCAAGCCCGACTAAAGCTATTCGTGAGTAACAAGAGCCGCCTCACTGTCGCTGACGCCTTTGCCGAATTTAAAAAGGACCTGAAGCTCTCATGGGTTACGGGTAACGAAGGTGGAGACAGGCTGCTTACCAGCGAACGTGACGCATCTGTCAGGCCCAGGCTGCTCGGCCCGCTCAACTTCAACAGCCCCAATCGCATTCAATTGCTTGGACGCGCTGAAACCCGTTTATTTAGCGGTGTTGGAGATCTTTCGCCAGCGCGTTTCGAATTCTCTTTGCACGATACCTGCGAACTGTTTGTCGTCACCGACAATGCGACCCCACCCTTGTCCATAGTGGCCCTGGCTAACGATGCGCAAATCCCCCTGTGGTCAACCAAGCTGTCATACAGCGAATTACAGCGGCGTCTGCGGTATCGTCTGACACAGCTGCTGGCAGAATCTGAAATTGTGCATGGTGTGCTGATGGATGTACATGGCACAGGTGTTCTGATTACAGGCGAGTCCAGTGTGGGAAAAAGCGAGCTAGCACTCGAACTTATCAGCCGTGGACATATCCTTGTGGCAGATGATGCGCCGCAATTTCGGCGTATCGCGCCGGGAACGCTTGAAGGCCGCTGCCCACCGCTTCTACAGGATTTTTTGGAAGTGCGCGGCCTGGGCGTTTTGAACATCTCCAGAATGTATGGTGATGCCAGTACTCGCTCACGTAAAATATTACGCTTTATCGTTAATTTACAAGGAGTTGGGTTATCTGACGACATCAGCGGCATTGATCGGCTTGCCGGTTTGCGCACGGACGAGCCAGATGAACATATGCAAATCCTTGGCGTACCCATCCCCCAACGCACTATTCCAGTTGCTCCCGGCAGAAACCTTGCTGTAATCGTTGAGGCCGCGGTTCGAGACTACATCCTCATCTCAGGTGGGTATGATGCAACGCGCGATCTGATCAACAAACAGGCACAGGCACTTAATCAGACATGAACAGACTCATCGTCATTACCGGGCTATCTGGCTCAGGTAAAAGTGTTGCCCTGCACACGCTCGAAGATGAAGGTTTTTACTGCATCGACAACCTGCCCAGCGCTATGGTCATGGACCTCCTGGCGCGCGTACGCAAGAACAAAACCAACCTGTTCGAAAATCTCGCTATCGGCATAGACATGCGCGGCGAGCGGCATACTGCCGACTCGTTTTTGAAACTAATCAAAGAGCTGCATGGGTCACTGCATATGCAAACCGAGGTGGTTTTTCTGGACACTGATCGCAATACCCTGTCCACCCGGTTTAGTGAGACGCGCCGGCGCCACCCTCTGAGCAATAAAAATACGCCGCTTATCACGGCAATTGATCAGGAAATAAAACTGCTTGAAGGCGTAAAAGCAGAGGCGGACCTGGTGATTGAAACATCCCCGCTCAATCTTCATGAACTTCGCAAAATTATTAGCACCGATGTGCTCGGCAAATCCAGAAAAGGGTTGTCCCTTATTATCCAGTCCTTTGGATTTAAACACGGCACTCCGGCAAGTACAGACTTTATGTTCGATGTGCGCTGCCTGCCAAATCCCTATTGGGAGCCTGAATTACGTGAGTACACTGGTCGTGACGAACCAATAATAGATTTTCTAGGTAACCAACAACCGGTGCAAGAAATGTTCAGCAGTATTCAGGAATACCTCTCGCGCTGGCTGCCCAGCTTTGAAACTGAAAATCGCGCTTATTTAACGGTATCGATCGGTTGCACCGGTGGCAGACATAGGTCGGTCTATTTGTGCGAATTACTTTCAGCACATTTCAGTGATATACGAGAGAATGTTTCCTTGCGCCATCGCGAACTGGGCGGCTAGCGCAACTAAAATTAAAACACCACATAACAACAACGGTAGAGGAATAAATGTGGTTAAACGCGATATTGAAATCATTAACAAGCTTGGCATGCATGCACGTGCTGCCGCAAAGCTTGTCAAACTCAGTGCCGGTTTTGAATCCAGCATAGA
>CALHRQ010000047.1 GCA_938038175.1 uncultured Granulosicoccaceae bacterium
GATTTACGTCCTTTGCTGCATACCAGCATGAATGAAAAGCTAAAGCTTGATGCATCTGAAGCATTTACCGAGAGCGCTGCACTTCAATTACCCAGAAAGAACACTCACTTCAGTGCCTGGGTTGGAGGCAATGAACGACCAGAATTTATCCGTCAGGCAAAATTGATTGCAATGATCTGGGAAGGTTTGAATGTTAAGGTTGACTACACTGTAGATGCACATCACAATCACTTCACAGTGATTGAAGGTCTCAAAAATTCTAAAAGTGCGATCATCAAACAGATACTTAGAGATCATTGAATCCAATCCCGAATCAGTATTTGATAAACGCATAGTTGTCATTTACTAAACACGTAAATGATAATTTATTAGATGCTATATATCGAGAATTTAGTTAACAAAGCGAATGGTTATGAATAGACACGATGCCTTTACCGGTGCGCTGGTAGCAGATGTTGCAACGATGGGGCTGCATTGGCTATACGATCAAGATCAAATCAAACTCATTGAATCCACCGGCAGCCTACTTTTCCGGCAACCGGACGCAACCGTTTACGAAAACAAGCGTGGTGCGTTCGTTCATGGAGATCGCCGCACAGGCCAGCTATCCCACTATGGAGAATCAGCTCGTATTGCCGGAGAACTTGCACTGGAAGATCAGTACGAGGTAACCCGTCATCAAAAAGCCTTTATGGCAACGTTCGGCCCATGTGGTGCGTTCCATGGCTATGCAGACAGACCAACCAAACACCTCATTGCACGCATGCTACTCGATGGTGATGATCTTGCATCGCCATCAGGGATGGACGATGACCAGTTGCCCGCTATCTGCGTTGTGCCTGGTCTTTTTGCAGCTGATACATCTGCCACACAACTTGAAGATGCTGTTAAGGTCATTTCAATTAATCCAGATGTTTTGCATTCTGCCAAAGCTGTACACAGTGTACTGTCACAAGTCGTGTCAGGTACTGAGCTAAAGTCAGCATTGGCAGCTACAGCAGATGCCTTTGATGGAGAGATTGGAGAAAACATGCGTAAAGCGCTTAGCATGTCTTCTTACGAACCATTGGAAGCGGCTCAGCAGTTTGGCCTGGCGTGCTATGTAAGGCATGCTCTTCCGCTATGCTGGCATTTGCTTAACCATGCGAGCGACTTTGAGTCCACTGTACTCGACAATATTCGTTGTGGTGGTGATAGCTGTGGGCGAGCAATGATCCTGGGCAGTATCACAGGGATGGCTTTTGGGGTGCCCGATGCCATGTGGCAAAAAACATCTTTTTAGCACGCTGCTAGTGAAGGAACTCGCGTAAACATAAAGCGCACGTCATGCCTGAATATCAATTATTTCCAACCATGGGTTAACGCGAACGCATACTTAACGCCAAATTGTAAAATAAATGCTCACATCGCTTTTAAAATAACACTGCTTAGGCTCGATCCCAATCGATCATCAATTTTTTTGGGCCACGAAAAGTGATGTTGGCAGAATAGTCAAGAGGCTGATCTTCTATTAGCCGAAGGCTGGGTATACGCTGAGCTAAGGCCTCAATAGCAATAGCGCCTTCCAAACGTGCCAGACGTGCACCAAGGCAAAAGTGGATACCGTGACCAAATGAGATGTGCTTTTTAGCGTTTTTTCTTCTTATATCAAGTGTTGTGGGCGAATCAAATATCTCAGGCTCATGATTAGCCGCTGCCAGACTTAAAAACACTTGTGTTCCTGCCGGTATATCCACTCCAGCTATTGTAGTATCGCTGTTGGTAATACGCCTCCAGCTGGTCTGTGGCGATTCGATTCTCAATACCTCTTCTAGTGCATTCGGGATAAGCGAGGTATCACGACCAATCTCAGCCCACACATCTCTTTTTGGCAACAGACAAAGTAAGGCATTACTCATGAAATTACTGACGATCTCATGACCCGCAAATGAATGTCCGTAGATGATGGATTCAACTTCGCGATAAGCAAGCTCTTCAGGATCGGCTTCATGCGCATTAAGTAATTCTGAAGTCAGGTCGTCTTTTCTGTTTTCCCAGCGCGATGCAACAAATGCTCGACAATAGCGCCAGTATTTAAGCATTTTTTCGGCAATGTCTACCTGCTCGTCCTCAGTTGGGTTACCCCAGGTAAATGCCAGGCGATTGCCAGTCCATTGCATAAGCTGCTCATCATCCGCTTCATCAAATCCGATGAAGCGAAAAATGATTTGCCCTGGAAGTGGATGACCGAACGCGGACACAAAATCAACCGGCCCGTCCTTAGCTAGCATTTCATCGATTAGTTCCTGACTTCGTTTTTGTATGTAGGGCTCAAGTATTTTCATTCGGCGGCCCGAAAAACCGTCCCTTGTATACTTTCGAATTCTGGTGTGATCGGGTTGTTGCCTATTTGACATAACCGCGACCGGGTTAAAGTCTTCTGCCGCCAAGACAGCTGCCGCACGTTCACTGATGGGAAAAACAGGGTCCTGCACATTTACTGAAGAGAAATTCTCGTGATCACGAAAAACTTCTACAACATCTTCCATTCTGGTGAGTACCAGGTACCCAAGTTTTTTCGAATAGAAAACCGGATTCTTCTCACGAATACAATCCAGCTCCGGGTAGGGATTGGAGAGGTAGTTTTCTGAAAATGTCGTAAATTCGTGATCGATCGGGCACCCACTGGGTTGAACCCTTGGCGGAATCCGGATGTTATGGTATGCCCCATCGTTATCTGTACTCATTTTTGCCTCTATCTAAAGTGTTGTAATCAACCTTAAAGAACGTCAGCAAGCCTGTAGGGTTTTTGTAAACGTCTGCTACAGGCTATTCAAACTAAACATCTCAACCAAAGCTTATATTCACAGACCCAAATGGCCCAAAATCAGTTTCAATCTTTGACCCTGCAGGACACTCCACCGGCCGTATAAAACTGCCTGATAAAATGATATGCCCAGGTTCAATAGTTTGACCATACTGCGCCATACGACGCGCCAGCCAGACGACACTTTCTATAGGGTCATTTAAAACACCAGCGCCTAACCCAGTCTCTTCAATTTCGTTGTTGCGATAAGCCATTGCACCCACCCAACGTAAGTCAAATTTGTCAATAGGATGTTTTGAATCGCCCAAGACAATACCAGCATTAGCGGCGTTATCGCTGATGGTGTCATAAACAGTACGTGTTTTACCCGTTGCCGTATCCACTCGCTGAATACGGGTGTCTAATATTTCAATAGCGGGTGCAACATAATCTGTTGCCGCAATAACATCAGCACGGCTAACTGTTTCTCCACCGATTGCTGATTTCATAACAAACACAATTTCAGCTTCAATTCTAGGTTGAATAAATCGACCCTTTTCGACCGTACCACCAGATTGAAACAGCATGTCATCAAACAATATGCCACTGTCAGGAATATCTATGCCTAAAGCGTATTGCATGGCTTTGGATGTCAGACCTATTTTCCAGCCAATGACACGACGGCCTTGCTCAAGCTTGGCTCGGTAAATGGCATTTTGTATTTCATAGGCATCGTCCATCCCTATTGAAGGGTGAACGAGGCTTAACAATCCAATTTGCTTACCTGTAGCTTCAGCTGTGAGTAAGTTAATCGCTGCTTGCGAATGTTCGGCAGGTGTCATGTTTTCTCATCCTCAACTCCATTGCGAAGCGTCCCAATTCCGTTAACTTCAACCTCAATGACATCACCAGGTTTTAAATATTTTGGGGGATCGAAACGTGCCCCTGCCCCTGTAGGTGTGCCGGTAACAATAATATCTCCTGGCTGAAGCGTCATAAACGTGGAGATATATTCTATTTCTGCCTTTATCGGGAACATCATACGAGCCAGTACATCGTCTTGCCTTACTTCACCATTAACCCGCGTGATAATGCGCGCATCGTCTAATTGGCTGGCATCAGTAAAGGGTACAAGCCAAGGGCCCATTGCACCTGACCTATCCCAGTTTTTACCTTGAGTTACATTAAATTTAGCGTGCCTGACCCAGTCCCGGATAGTGCCTTCATTGCAAATGGTTAATGCCGCGATGTGATCATACGCATCAGCCTGCTTGATACGACGACCTTCTTTGCCAATAACAACAACTACCTCACCTTCGTAATCCAGTGTTTCGTTTTCAGGTGGACGTACAAGGTTTTGTTCGTGACCCGTGAAGCCTGATGAAAAGCGTGGAAACAAAGACATATACTTTGGCTGCGCAGTGCCATCTTTATACTCAGCGTTGCGATCAGGGAAATTAACACCAACACACAAAATACGCTGTGCATTTGGCAATACCATTTGGTATTCAAAATTGCTATGGGTAACGCTTTTGCCTTTACTCGCAGTTTCAAGTTGCGCAAGCGCTCCAGCCTTTATTACATCAAGCAGGCTTGGCCACTGTGGAAAATCAGTGCTTAACGCAATCATGCCCTCATCGGTCACTGCACCATAAAAGTGTTCATTTTCTGCCTGATAGGTCGCGTAACGCATGCTTCTATTCCTCTTATGATGGGTCTGTACCAGCTGGATTAATACCACCCATACACAGATATTTGAGTTCCATAAAATCGTCGAGCCCATGACGGGAGCCTTCACGACCCAGTCCCGACATCTTGACACCACCGAACGGCGCTTCGGCAGTTGAAATCAATCCAGTGTTAATCCCCACCATGCCATAATCCAGCGCTTCGCCCACTCGCCATGAACGCGCCATATCCTTTGTATAAAAATACGCAGCAAGGCCATACTCTGTGTTATTGGCTGAACTGATCACTTCGCTTTCTGTATCAAACTTGAATAAAGGTGCAACAGGTCCAAATGTTTCTTCAGAAAAAATAGCCATTTCCGAGTTGACACCGGTAAGTATTGTTGGCTCAAAAAAAGTACCTCCCAAAGCGTGACGATGTCCTCCCTGCAAAACAGCAGCACCTTTTCCAGTGGCATCGCTGATATGTTCTTCAACTTTTGCAACAGCAGCATCATCAATGAGCGGACCAAACACAACTCCTTCATCGAAACCGTTTCCAGTTGGCAGAGTGCCAACCTTTGCTGCCAGTTTTTCTGCAAACGCATCGTAAATACCAGACTGGACATAGATCCTGTTTGCACAGACACAGGTTTGACCATTGTTGCGGAATTTCGCAATAACTGCACCATCGACCGCTTCATCTATGTCAGCATCATCAAAGACGATAAAGGGTGCGTTACCACCTAATTCCAGACCAAGCTTTTTAATAGTCGGTGCGCACTGCGCATATAATTTGGCACCCACTTCAGTGGACCCAGTGAAGGTCAGCTTCTTAACCAAGGGGTTGGCCGTGATCTCGCGACCAATATCGCCAGCGGAACCTGTAATAACCGAGAACAGGCCTTTGGGAAAACCCGCTTGTTCAGCCAGTACTGCTATGGCAATAGCGGAAAAAGGTGTTTGAGAAGCAGGTTTTAACACCATTGAACACCCAGCCGCAAAAGCTGGACCTGCTTTACGCGTAATCATCGCGTTGGGAAAATTCCAGGGTGTAATGGCAGCAACAACACCAATGGCCTGTTTTATTGTGATTATCCGCTTGTCTGGTGCATGGCCTGGTGTGACATCACCATAAGCTCGTCTGGCTTCTTCGGCGAACCATTCAATAAAGGATGCACCATAAGCGATTTCACCTTTAGCCTCAGCCAAAGGCTTACCTTGCTCGGCCGTTAAAATGGTGCCCAGATCGTCCTGATGTTGCATCATTAACTCATACCAGCGACGTAAAACCTGACTTCGCTCTTTGGCTGTGCGATTCGCCCAGCCATGCCGCGCATGCTCCGCCGCCGCAATAGCTTCTGCGGTTTCTTTTGCACCCAATTTTGGAACAAAGCCAATGGTCTCCCCTGTTGCTGGGTTGTTTACGGCAATGCCATCAGCGCTAGAAGCCTCTATCCAACGGCCACCAACAAGGGCCGCCTGCTTAAGTAATGTCGGGTTTTTTAACGATTGCATACAGCACTCTGCTACCTGGGGATTATATTAATTGAAGGATTAAACATTTAACATGTCAAGTAATAGCATATTAATGAATAGGCGTAGATTTTGTCAATGGACGCAGAGTCACAGGCAACTACCCTTCGGCTTATTGACTTGCCAGCTTTTCGGAAATTAGCGGGAACCTTTTCCATGGATTACCTGTCCTGACATTGGTACGTAGTTGGCTTAAAATAACCATCATGTTTTAACGCTTGCACAGGAGAGATCTCAATGAGTACCATACAAAATGCTCGCAGAAAATTCTTATCGCTCGCCACCGTATTAGTGGCATCCAGTACAGCTGGTATCCCAACATTTGCTCAGGCTAAAAATCTAAAGGCCACTCGCTCTATGCGAGGTGGTTCAAACAACTATAGAGCAGGCGCAAAAATCGTCGATAAAATCGGTGGAGGCGGCTTCTGGATGACAGGTACTGTACGCCGCGCCGGCGATGGTGCACCACTTGCAGGCCAGCGTATTCAGATATGGGCGCATACTACTGAAGGGCATGAGCGTGATCCGCATAGCCAAGGTGCGACACTGACTAATGAAAATGGCGAATTTCGTTTGGAAATGCCGCAAATCGTTCCTGCTTTTGGGCAGGCTCATGCCCATCTGGCTTATGACAGCGGTGAATACAAAACCGTTTTTCTTCGCCCAGTAATGGCAAGTTCCAAGGATAAAACACTGGCTGCACATTTTGTCTTGCAGCCAGCTTAAAGCGCGCAGGTGGAGCTAGTCATTGCGATTAACCGTTTTCTAAAGCACTCGTGATTTGAAAAACATAAGCCGCAATCGTGGTGCACTACTTTGGATTGTGCTCGTTGCTGCGATAGTGATTCCACTTATCGCCGCAACGCTTAGCCCTTTACTGCAATGGCGCAGCCCTGTTTATATCCTCGCAGGATTTGCGGGCATCATCGCCATGGTGCTTATTCTCTTTCAACCCTTACTGGCAGCGGGTCTCCTACCAGGTATTAATCTTCGTGCTGCAAGACGCATTCATCGTTGGGTTGGGGGTGCACTGGTTTTGGCTATTATTATCCATGTACTAAGCCTGTGGTTAACAAGCCCGCCAGATGTCATCGACGCCCTGCTGTTTTCTTCGCCAACACCATTTTCGCTTTGGGGTGTAATTGCCATGTGGTGTGTATTTATAATCACAGGCCTCGTGGCGTTCAGATCAAAGCTACTCTTGAATGCACGTCAATGGCGTTTACTGCACAAGTCTCTTGCCGCTGTAATCGTGGCCGGCAGCGTCGCACACGCCTTGCTGATCGAAGGCACAATGGAAACGATCAGTAAATTGGTACTCTGCACGTTAGTAATTATTGCAACACTCTGCGCGTTCATTATGCGCTACGTTGCCAGTCGAAAGCGTAGTGAGTTCAGCCACAATAATTGATAATGGATGGATACACTATCGAGTTCAGCACTTCGTGAATACCGTATTAAAAGTCACTAATAAGGCATTACAACGACACCTCAATAATATTGATTTTACTACGAAGTACTAACTATTTTTATAAAACAACGCTATTGCGGCTTCAGCTTCTGATACAAAACGCGTGTGACGCTTTGCTGCGCCAGCTTCCTGCATACGAGAACTATTCCAACCCAGATAAGTACAAGCCCGCACGGCTTCAAACAATGCAAGATTATTTGTTTCTAACTGACGCTGACTACGATAGCCCGCTATTGTCGCTTCAGTAAATGCATCGCCCCCAACAAACCGTTTACTTCGATGCGTAATCGTGGCCACATCAAACAATCTGTAGCCAAAACCACTGTCATCAAAGTCGAGCAAGGCCAGTTTATCTGTAGCTATAAGCACATTGTCCGGTACCAGATCAGCATGGATTAAACCAGTATCTAACGTTTTAAGTGACCGTATAACGACCTTTGCATCATCGTGGAACTGTAAAAATTGTGCCGCCTGCTTTTTGGTTAGAAGCTGATTCTCCCAATAACGCCCCCAGCTGGGCTGATCACTGAACAATTCCCATGTTGGTCGAGAGAATGCTGTTGGCAAGGCCCAGGAATCACTCAGTTTATGCAGCTTCGCAAGCGTACTGCCCAGTTCAAAATAGAGAGTTGAATTGACAGTTGCTGGATTGAACGGTTTTGCATCTACCCATCTCAACATGCTGACAATAGTGTCGTCACAGCGTTGTATGGCAGAACCATCGCTTGCCGGCATCGGCTCAGGTACTAACACTCCGCACCTTGCCAGCATGGCCATCCAGTCCAACTCCGATTTAATTTGCGCAAAGCTGCGGTAGCCTTTACGGTGAAATCGCAATGCAGCTTTACCTATTGCTGTATTAACCTTGTAAACCGTATTTTCTCTGGCCGCTACGAAGCTGATCGACGCGTCATGCAGTTTCCAGCGCGTGCGAACCATGTCTATTAACGCATCATTCATGATTACCACTATCGGCTTCATTGGTAAACTATCAGGAAAGATCAGTACAAACCCCTGATTGAAAGCGCACTCATGCTAAATTGCTGTTGTACGAAGCACTTCATCCAAGGTATCAAACAGTAGATCTACGTGTTCCTTATAAAAAGGCATGGGAGGACGAATTTTTAACGTGTTCTTGAAACGCCCAAGTTTAGAATGAATAACGCCTTTATGGCGCATAGCATTTATAACACGCTCAGTAAATTCTGATGCAGGTGACATCGCACCAACATCCGTGACCATTTCAGCTCCAAATACGAGGCCGGAACCTCGTATATCACCGATAAAGTCGTACTTCTTTTTTAAATTTTCAAGCCGTTCTAATGCGTAGCTACCTGTTGTTTTAGCCTTTGCAACCAGATCTTTTTTCTGCAACTCATCGAGTACTGCCATAGCAGCCGCACAACTCACAGGATTACCGCCAAAGGTATTGAAATAACGAAACTGGGTACGAAAAGCACGCATAGTGTCGCTACTGCTGACAACAGCACCTACCGGATGGCCGTTCGCCATTGGTTTACCCAGTACAACGATATCAGGTATTACAGCCTGCTTTTGATATGCCCAAAAGTGTGTACCGATACGGCCGAAGCCTGATTGTACTTCATCACAAATTAACAAACCGCCTGCCTTCTTTACCACTTTTGCTGCAGGTTTTAACCAGCCTTCCATCTGATCTGGAAAGCCTTCATTAAGAAAAAACGGGCAAACAAGAAGCGCTGCGAATCCATGCGGTGTTTTCTCAAGCTCTTCAATCCGCGAAGCAACTTGCTCTGCAAACCGCATTCCGTCAGGATCAGGTAACCGATAGCTATCAGGTGCCTCTACAAAGCGAAAATACTGACCCAACCCAAACCCCACTTTAGGTATATTGCTGCGGCTAAGCTGACTGACCAAAGCAGAATTGCCATGGTAGGTTGCATCAGTTGCAATGACTCCACGCCGTCCTGTTACAGCTTCCGCCATTCTCAACGCTACGTCATTAGCCTCGGACCCAGTGCACGTCATGATAGCCGTACTCAAACTATCGTCCATTGTTGATGTTAACCGTTCAATGTAGTCAAGAATTGTTTCGTGTAAATATCGAGTATGCGTGTTTAATGTACTGGCTTGTCTATGGATTGCTTCGACCACGCGCGGGTTACAATGACCAACGTGAGGTACGTTGTTGTAGCAATCAAGATACTTACGGCCATCTGCATCCCATAACCAAACCCCATCAGCTCGTACGATATGAACAGGTTCATCATAAAACGTAGATACGTTTGGGCCAAGTAAGCGTGCCCTTCTTGCCATTAATTGATCGAC
>CALHRQ010000048.1 GCA_938038175.1 uncultured Granulosicoccaceae bacterium
AGCTTTAATTCAATTGCGGTTGAATAGGCCAGGGTGCCCTCTGACCCCACCAGTAAATGAGACATGTTTACTTTGCCGGATTCAGGCAAAAGTGCATCGACGTTATAACCGCCGACACGACGCAATACATTGGGGAAGCGCTGTTGTATGTTTTCAGATTCGGTTGAACCCAGTTTTAAAAGTTTGCTGAAAAATGCATGTTTATCAACTGATACTCCATTCAACGCATTATCGATCTCTGCGAAGTGTATTGTTTCTCCTGATGGAACTATCGCTTCGATCGAATGTACGTTATGCCGCATCGTTCCATAATGAATTGATCGCTGGCCACACGAATTGTTTGCAGTCATTCCACCAATGGTTGCGCGAGATGCCGTTGATACGTCAACAGGGAACCATAGCCCGTGAGGCTTAAGTTGGCGATTAAGTTCGTCGAGTACGATGCCAGGTTGCACAATACAGCGGCGGTTAGCAATATCCAGCTCCAGCAGCTGGTTGAAGTATCGGGAATTGTCAATAATCAACCCTGAATTTACCGTCTGACCACATTGTGAGGTGCCACCGCCGCGAGCCGTAACCGGAGTTTCAAATTCGCGGGCTATTTCAAGCGCAATACCGATATCGTGTTGGTTTTGAGGTACTACCACACCCGTTGGCATCATCTGATAGATCGATGCGTCAGTGGCGTAACGACCACGCGTAAAGCGGTCTGCGTACACATCTCCTGCCAGCTCGGTGCTCAGGCGCTGATGTAATTCGGTGTTCATGTGGATAATCGTTGCATTCGCACGCTAATTTGCTTAATAATGGATTTATCATTCAGAATAAGCAACCTTAGTTGCCAGGTTTCTGTATATGCCAGTTTTGCAGCACTAGCGTGACTCAGTGTTAAACAGTAACCCCCCTTTTTAGTGCGTCTGCAGATTTAGTGCGTTTACAGATTGTCAAACCCAGTTGCAGCATAGCCGCTAAGGACAGACATTGAAGAATCTAAAGAGAACAAAGACTACCGATATGTGGAGACATCAATAATGCGTACAGCTGGTCGTCACTTCCTGCAAATTCCCGGCCCTAGCCCTGTTCCTGATCGGATACTTCGCGCTATTGACATGCCGGTTATCGATCATCGTGGCCCTGGCTTCGCGGATCTTGGTCATCGTGTTCTGCAGGGTATCAAGCGTATTTTTAAAACCACACAGCCTGTCATTATTTATCCATCATCCGGCACTGGCGCATGGGAGGCTGCATTGGTGAATACCATGAGCCCTGGTGACAAACTTCTGATGGTAGAAACGGGTCACTTCGCATCACTATGGCAAGCGCTTGCACTTAAATTAGGCTTACAGCCAGAACTTATAGAAACCGATTGGCGCCGCGGTGCCGACCCTGCACTTATAGAAGCCTCTTTACGTGCAGATTCGAAACACGAAATTAAAGCGGTTTGTGTTGTGCATAACGAAACATCTACCGGCAGCACATCTCGAATAGCAGCAGTAAGAAAAGCCATTGACTCAGCCGGGCATCCTGCATTGTTGCTTGTGGACACCATCTCAGGTTTGGCCTCAGCGGATTTCAGATTTGATGAGTGGGGCGTTGATGTTGCGGTATCTGGTTCACAAAAAGGTTTGATGCTGCCACCGGGATTGTCTTTCAACGCCGTGAGTGAAAAAGCAATCGAGGCAAGTTCAAGTGCAGGATTGGCCAATTCCTACTGGCAATGGTCGGACATGATTGAAGCCAACGCTCGAGGTTACTTTCCCTATACGCCTTCAACAAATTTACTGTTTGGGCTTGCCGAAGCAATCGACATGCTTGAAGAGGAAGGCCTGGATAATGTTTTCGCTCGGCACATACGTCATGCGGCTGCAACCCGTACTGCTGTGGAGGCATGGGGTCTTGAAGTGCAATGTCAGGTGGCGGAGGAATTTTCGCCAGTGCTCACCGCTGTTCGAGTGCCTGATGGAAGTGATGCTGACCAACTGCGTGCAGCCATACTGGCACATTGTGATACATCGCTTGGCAATGGTTTATCGAAAATCGCTGGCAAAGTGTTTCGCATTGGGCATCTTGGCGATTTTAATGATGTAACCCTTGCTGGAACCTTGGCGGCGGTTGAGATGGGTTTGCATCATGCGGAGGTTCCACATCAAACGGGTGGTGTACAAGCCGCGCTTGAATATTTAAAAACGACCCGAGATGCGAAGGCAAAAGTGGCGTAAGTTCACTCGTCTTTTAAATTACAACGGTCCATTTAAAAGCCGCTTTAGCGGTCAGGCTGCCATCATTCTGGTAGTGCCAATTGTTGTTCCATTAATAGAACTTGCCGGCATCGACCCTGTCCACTTTGGACTGATCGTGACATTGAATCAATCTTGCCATAGGACAACAAACCCCGCCAGTGGCATCGGTGCTCATTACATCGTGCTCTATAGCTAAAGCAAACATCTGGGATGTTTCCAAAGTGAACGTTTATTTTGTTGCTGTGCTATTGGTTGTATTATTGTTGTGTACCTACGTACCTGCAGTGCCCATGTTTTTAGTTGAATATTTTTATAGGTAGCCGAATATCAAACCTGGCAGTACTTTTTTCGGTTTATAGAACCAGTAATGGAAACCTCTTGGTGCGTTTCCACCAAAAACAATTTACGAAACGGCTAGGTTCATTATTTGAAAAGCGTGTCTGCCTTGATTGCGTTTAGTGCTTTGATTGCTATGTACATGAGAATAATATGAGTGACGAACTGCAGTTCGAAAAGGTAGGTGATGTTGGAGTAATGACCTTCAATCGGCCACAAGCAAGAAATGCCCTAACGTTCGAAATGTATGAAGCACTTGCCGCGCATTGCGAGCGTGTGTTGGATAAATCGTTGAGCATTCGCTCCTTGCTCATTACAGGCAGTGGTGATAAAGCCTTTGCTGCCGGTACTGATATATCTAACTTCCGGGATTTTCGCTCAGAAGATGATGCCTTGGGTTATGAACGAACAATGGATCGAGTATTAGGTTTGCTTGAATCGCTGCCCATTCCAACAGTTGCTGCCATACGCGGTGCATGCACTGGTGGTGGCGCTGCAATTGCTGCCTGTTGCGATTTACGCATTGCATCAGATGATATTAAATTCGGCTTCCCAATTGCCCGTACTCTGGGTAACTGCTTATCAGTCGGGAATTTATCTCGTCTGGTTGAGTTATTGGGTGCGTCACGGACCCGTGAAATATTATTAACAGCAAGGCTTATTAAAATAGATGAGGCAATGACAATTGGATTGGTTAACGAAACAGCGGCAGACCCAAAGCTAAGAGCGCTCGAACTGTGTGAGCAAATAGGTGAACATGCACCCTTAACGATAGCGGCATCGAAAGAGGGGTTGCGCCGCCTGCGCAGTCATGCCTCAAATGTGGATGGTGACGATTTAATTATCGAATGTTACACCAGCGAAGATTTCCGCGAGGGCATGGATGCATTTTTAGCAAAACGCAAACCACAGTGGAAAGGCCGGTAAATTTAATGCGTCAGGAGGAGAACCATACAACGGAATCTGCGCATGGCCCTTTGACAGGCATGCGGGTCATTGAGCTTGCACACATTATGGCAGGACCCGTTTGCGGTTTGATGCTTGCCGATATGGGCGCTGATGTTGTCAAGGTTGAGAAAATAGGTACTGGTGATGACAGCCGGCGTTTCTTGCCACCTGAAATAGAAGGAGAGTCCGCTGCCTTTATGATGATGAACCGCAATAAGCGTGGTATTGCATTGGATCTTAAACACGAAGATGGCAAGGCGGTACTACTGGATTTATTGAAAAACGCCGATGTGGTTATTGAAAACTATCGGCACGATACCATGTCAAGATTAGGGCTGGACTACGACACTTTAAGTGCAATTAATCCTGGGTTAATCTATTGCGAGATATCCGGATTTGGACGTACCGGGCCTTACAAAGAACGTGGTGGCTTTGATCTAATTGCTCAAGGTATGACAGGCCTAATGTCTGTCACCGGCGAAGGCCCCAATAGAGCACCTGTTAAAATCGGTCCCCCCGTTACTGATATCACCGCCGGGATTCTTGGAGCAATGGGTGTGAGTGCGGCTTACTCTTCCAAACTTAAAACTGGCAAGGGCCAACGTGTGGATACCTCTCTTTTTGAAGCAGGAATTACACATACTTTCTGGCAGTCCGCGATTGCTTTTGCAACTGGTGTTGCACCAAAGCCAATGGGTTCTGCACATCCTATAAATGCGCCATACCAATCCATCGCCACGAAGGATGGATGGGTTAATGTAGGGGCCGCAAATCAGGCTAACTGGTTAAATATGCTCAATGTTATTAAGGCGAAGTATCTGGCGGAAGACAAGCGTTTTTCTGATAATCAAAAACGCATGGCAAATCGCGCTGAGTTAATCAGCGAACTCGAAGCGGTGTTTGTTACGCGCAGTACGGATGAGTGGGTAGAGTTATTAAACGATGCAGGTGTCCCCGCTGGGCCATTGCTGGATGTATTGGGCATGCACCAGGATCCTCAAGCTGTCTCACGTCATATGATTGTGGATGTAGAGCACCCGGTTGCGGGTACGGTTAAAACGCTGGGTACACCCGTTAAGTTTCATGGTACACCAGGTGGGGTCAGACACGCAGCGCCTGTCATGGGGCAGCATAGTCGGGAAGTGCTACAAGAACAGGGCTACGCTGAAGATGCTATTCAATCTTTAATTGATGCTGGTGTGTTGGGTGAAAGTGAACAGCCGCTAGGTAGCCGACGACAATTGCATGGCGAGTGACGGCAGGAGTGTCTTGCTTCCATCGAAATAACACAAGTATGGCTGTGATCGACAGTATGCTGGCGATCAGATAGATCATTTTTTATATTGCTCATTGGGTATGGCAATCTGTTGCCTGTGCAGTTAGGCTGCACTGCTGAGGTTCAATATACGCGTCGGAGCGCATCAATGCGAAAGCCCAATATCCTTTTATTTATGGTTGATCAGCTGACATCGTTTGTACTCAGTGCTTATGGCGGTAAGGTTTGCCAAACACCCCATATCGATGCGCTTGCTTCAAGGGGTACAGTATTTGAGAACGCCTACTGCCCATACCCTCTTTGTGCGCCATCTCGCTTCGGCATGATGTCTGGTCGATTGCCCTCCAGAATCGGTGCCTATGACAATGGTGCAGAATTCCCCGCAGCAACACCAACGTTTGCACATTACCTACGCTTGCAGGGTTATTACACATGCATATCCGGCAAGATGCATTTTGTCGGGCCGGATCAATTTCATGGGTTTGAAGAGCGACTAACCACCGAAATATACCCGGCTGATATGTCATGGACACCGACACCAGATTTTCGCGACTTCAATAAGGACGAAGAGCGTGGATATACTTTTGGGGTGTCGACAATTGATACCGTTAAAGATGCTGGCCCGGTTGCTCGCTCCATGCAAATCGATTATGACGAAGATGTTATTCACCATGCAATTCGGGAGCTTTACACCCGAGCCAGAAGTGAAGATGATCGTCCATTTATGATGACAGTATCTTTAACTCAGCCACACGATCCCTACGTCACTACTCGTGAGTTTTGGGAGCTTTATCCGGATTCCACTATAGATAATCCTCAAGTACCGTTCTTGCCTGTAGAGCAAAGAGATGCGCATAGCCAGTCTCTTTACTGCCATTACGGGCAGGACAAATGTGAGTTGAGTGAAGCTGATTATCGCAATGCTCGCCGTGGCTACTACGGAATGATCTCTTTTATAGATAATCTTTTTGGACGCTTAATGAAAGCATTAAGTGACAGTGGCTTTGCCGATGATACTGTTGTGATGTTCTCATCTGACCATGGTGATATGATTGGTGAGCGTGGTATGTGGTTCAAGAAGACCTTGTATAACCCTGCTATTCAAGTACCGATGATCATTTCTCATCCTGAATACACTACAAAGCGTATTAGTGCGCCTGTTTCTCTGCTGGATGTATTTCCTACCATGCTGGATTTAGCCAATATAAAGCCAGATGATGTTACCACCGCGTTTGATGGCAAAAGCTTGTTGCCGGCGCTTCGTGGTGAAGGCCTTGCAGGACCCGTCTTAGCTGAACATATTGATGGCGGGACCGAAGCACCTCGTGTCTGTGTGCGCGACGGGCATTACAAATTGATCGTCTCCCGCGCCTATCCAGCACAGTTGTATGACCTTGAAAATGACCCGCTGGAACTCAACAATCTGGCTGGTCATAATCACCCAGAAGAAGCTCGGCTTGGCCAGATTGTAGAATCAACATGGCCTCTGGATACCTTACTAGAGGATGTCATTCGATCTCAATCTGAACGTAAGCTGGTAGATGCAGCATTGTCTGTTGGACGGGCAGAGGCGTGGGATTTTATTCCAAGGGCGTTACAACAAAATACTCACTATGTGCGCCGTGGCGATGCTTTCCCAGCCGTGGAAAGGCGTGGGTATCTGCCATACAAGGGTAGTTAGCTAATGTCAGCAGGATTGTCTTTGTTCAAAAGTTGACGGTTTGGCTTAATTTTTGGTCTCTATATTCGAGCAAAATACCATCTGCGTTTCAGATTCAGGTAGGTCCATGCCAAGGCCTGGCTCTTCTGGCATGTGAAACCACCCAGATCGATCAATCACAGCTTTAAGCTTTAAACGATCAAAGAAAACCTGATGCAAGTAATGGTACTCAACATGTGCGACACGATTACAAGTGGACGCGTTGATTGCTACAGCATAGTGTGCTGCGGCTAGCAAGGCTACAGCAGTAGATGAAACCTCCAGCGATAGCTGTAATGCTGGTTTATCACTGTTCTGTACTTGATTACTGAGCTCGTGTAGTCGAGTCAGCCCACCGCAGGCTATGGGTGCTGTTTGTAAAAACTTAACTGCTCCGGTATCAACTAGCTGCTTATGAATCTCAATTCGGTATTCTGCCTCGGTTGCCATCACTGGTACGCCAGCATCGCACAGTGTTTTCATACCCGCCAGATCATCTGCTTTTATCGGAGACTGAAACGCCTCTATACGCTTTGCAGGTAATGCGTTATACAGCGTTAGTGCTTGCTGTGTTGTATAGCGGTATACACCGTCAATAATAAGCTTGCATGAAGTATCCAATCCGTACAATACAGCATTGATGCGCTCAAGATCTTCATCAATTGGAAGGCCACCGATCTTCATTTTAACGATATTGAAACCGGCAGCATGCATAGATTTCATTTCAATGACAAGGTCATCTATGGTTTTGTTTTTCCCATACAAGCCGCCGCTGGCATACAGATGCAATGTTCCTGCTGAATCAGCTGATCTGTATGGCTTGCTTGGCTTAGTTGGTACATTTGACGTTTCTAAATTGGCTGATAATGTCGACGTGTTCGATTGACCAAATGTATCTGATGTATCTGATGTATCTGATGTACCTGACTGAATTAGTCCAACGAGATCAGTTGCCAAAAACCTCCACAGAGGTAATCCAGCTTCGCGACTGCGCATATCCCACAATGCGATATCGACACCAGACCATGAACTTGCAAGCAGGCCATGCCTGGCGGTTAGTGTTGCTCTGGATAACAATCGTTGAAAAACAGCAGTGCACTCATCGGAAGTGGACCCAACAACCTGTGGTGCTATCTCGGTTTTTAAGTAGGCGACAAGGACATCGGGTGTCGTATCAAAGCACCAGCATTCGCCCAAACCAGTGATACCGTGTTGGTTTCGAATCGTAACGAATACGGCGTATTTTTTAGTCCAGGTAATTGCCGGGTTCCAGACTTTTCCACCAAGATCATTGCAATGTGTATACACACTGAAGTGGGTTATCAGCGACACGATCTGCAATCAGTGTTGAAGTATCTGACTTAAAAATAATTTGGTACGTTCATTTTCTGGATTGTCGAAAAAAGCCTGCGGTGTATTTTGTTCGACAATTTCACCTTCATCCATAAAAATGACTCTATCTGCAACGCGCCTTGCAAACCCCATTTCGTGAGTTACGCAAACCATAGTCATACCCTCTTCGGCCAGAGCAACCATGACATCGAGCACCTCTGAAATCATTTCGGGATCGAGTGCTGATGTTGGCTCATCAAATAGCAATATTCGAGGGTTCATGCAAAGAGAGCGTGCAATGGCGACTCGCTGTTGTTGTCCCCCAGATAATTCCCCAGGGTACTTGGTGGATTGCTCAGGGATACGAACCTTTTCAAGAAATCCCATTGCAATCTCATCTGCTTCTTTACGAGATTTCTTACGAACCAGTGTCAGTGCCAGTGTGCAATTCTCTAGCACTGTCATATGTGGAAATAAATTAAACTGTTGAAAAACCATACCGACTTCTCGCCGAATCTCGTCAATATTAGCGATATTGTCGTTCAGTTCTGTGCCCAGTACGTTGATGTCGCCGCGCTGATGATCTTCAAGCTTGCAAATACACCGAATTAATGTCGATTTACCAGAGCCGGATGGACCACAAACAACTACTTTCTCACCATCCGCTACTTGCAAGTTGATGTCTTTGAGTACATGGAAGTCGCCATACCATTTGTTCACATCGGTCATTGTGACGGCTGGAATATCGGATTCTAAATGATCAGGCATGTCCCACTCTCAGTTTTCGCTCAAGGTATGCACCATATCTTGACAATGAAAATACGAATATAAAATAGATTGCACCGATAAATACGTACACTTCAATGTAGTAGACAGTCCACTTGCCTGTGCCAAAAGCGGCTGAACCGGATGCCAGTATTTCGAAAAAACCGACAATGGTGACAATAGAGGTTTCTTTGAATGTGATGACAAACTGATTGACTATGGCAGGCAGGGAATTGCGAAAGGCCTGTGGTAATTGAATACGAGTCACTCGTTGCATATAGCTTAGCCCAAGCGTTAAACCTGCTTCATCCTGTCCAGGAGGAATGGCTTGTAAGCCAGCTCTGATATTTTCAGCCTGGTAGCAGGCAAAGAAAATCGCAAAGCCCACTATCACGCGATACAGTTTGTCTCCCTGAAGCCAGCCAGGTAACAGGAATGGTGTGATGACCGCTGCTGTGAACAGAATGGTAAGTAGTGGCAGGGATCTGAAGAAATCTATGAACAGGCCAAACAGCCAAGCAATTGCTGGCAGCTTGGATCGCCGCCCCAAGGCTAGCACTATAGATAAAGGCATACCTATGATCGATACTGCTGCAAAAATAAAGATGGTCAATGCCAGACCGCCCCAGCGCTCTGGCGTGATAACTGTTAAACCAAACACACCGCCGTGCATCAATATATAAAATGTAAAGAAGCCTGCTAGCCAAAGAATACTGAGTTTAGCTGTGCTCCAGAACCAGGGAACACATGAGGCAACGATGGTCGCTATCATTACTACGCAAGCGACGGTTGATCGCCAGTGTTCTTCAAAAGGGAATAATCCAAAGAAAATAATGCGGTGCCGTGCATCAATCACCGACCAGCAGGCACCAGTTGCCCCTTTGCATGAAGGCTCGTCTTCAGCACGCCAGACACTGGATAGAAACGCCCAGTCAATGAACTTATAAGCAATGCTGATAAAGAAGACTGCGCAGGCTACCGTTAGAACACAATTAAAAGGCGAAGAAAAGAGGTTTTTCCTTACTTTCTCTGAGAACGATATCTGCGGTGGCAGTGCGTAATTAGATACAGCCATGAGGTCAGTTTTTCACCTCATAACCTTTAAGGGCTATTCTATTGTTGATTGAATTCATCACAAACGC
>CALHRQ010000049.1 GCA_938038175.1 uncultured Granulosicoccaceae bacterium
CATTACTGCCACTGATGATAATGATCCATCGCTGGATTTTTCTGGCAGCTCAGATGATCAGTCTGTTGTACGTGTTACAGGTGGTGGTAACTCGGGTAACTTTTCCATAACACCTGAAGGGGCAGGTAGTGCAACGGTCACATTGTCTGTGGAGGATAATGCGTCGCAAAATTCGAGCGTGTCATTTACAGTAACGGTGGTAGAGCCAGTTGTCGAAATTCAACGGCCGATGATCAGTGGTGTTGCACCTGGCGATTCGATTGAATTGTTCAATGAGAATATGACGGTGAATCTGCAATTCTCCGACACTTCCGGAGAGGCGCTAAGCTTTTCGGGTACGTCGGATGATCCAGGTGTGGTTAATGTCTTTTCTGCCGGTGGCGGGGAATTTTTATTACTTCCAGCTTCCTCAGGGGATACGACTGTTACTTTATCAGTGAGCAATTCGGCAGGGACATCATCGGAGGAGATCGATGTCACGGTATCGGACTTGCCGCCAGTAGAGAACAACCCGCCTGTTATAGCGCCAGCGTCGCTATCCAATCAAGCAATTGAAAGTGATAGCGCGCCGCTGAATATATCGATAACCGCGTCAGATGAAACACCTTCGTCTTTGCAGTTTGCAGGTAGTTCAAGCGATACTTCGGTCGCCATGGTGTCTGGTGGTGGAAGTTCAGGCAACTTTGTGATTACACCTCAGGGAGCAGGCTCTGCAAACATCACGTTTTCAGTAACCGATGATAGAACACAAACATCCAGTGTTTCCTTTTTACTGACCGTGAATGAAGTCTTGGTGCCGGTTTCGTTGCCATCGGTAGATAGTATTTCGCCCAATAACAGTATTGAATTAGACATTGGCCAAAATACCGAAGTCATTCTTCAATTTTCAGATACATCCGGTGAGACGCTCACTTTCTCTGCTAGCTCTTCTGCTGAAAACGTTGCGAGTGTTCAATCACAGGGTGCAGGAGAATTTTTGGTTATGCCTCTCTCAGCTGGTAATGCATCTATTGAACTCACAGTAGCAAACTCGGCTGGAAGCGCATCCATGCGGCTCGAAGTTAGAGTCAATGCGGATAATATAGCGCCGGTTGCGGTAGCGGACAGTGTGGTAATACAAAACCCTGGGGATACCATTCGCGTACCTGTGCTCGATAATGATTCTGACGCTGAAGAGTCTAATTTAACCATCATTCTCGAATCGCAGGAATCATTGCTTGGTGCAGTTTTAAGTGTGGATCAAGGTGCTGTGTTATATGCATCACCTCAAAACATAGCCTCTGAAGATTCCTTTAGTTATCGCGTATCAGATGAGCAGGGAGCGGAGTCAAATTCTGTCACTGTAACCTTGATACCTACGGATGGAGACAATGATGCAGTTTTCGACAACGCAGATAACTGTCCGTTGCTGGCAAACCCAGATCAGGCCGATATGGATGTCGATGGATTGGGGGACCTGTGTGACCCTGATCCTGATGGCGATGGCGTTCTTGGTATCGCAGGGCAGACACTCGAAAGTGGCAGAGATTTTGTTGCAGAAAATTGTGCAACCTGTCATTTGACCGGAACGTTTGGGTCACCGGTTATTGGTGATATTGCAGCGTGGGATGCGCGGATAGCAGAACGTGGGGGCAGTGTAGAAGACTTGCTTCCTAGCGTTATCAATGGCCGCGAACTCATGCCCGCATTTGGACGATTATTTGATACACAGTCTCTGCTTCAAGCGGTTCTTTTTATGTCCGGGCGTGAACAAAATGATAGCGGTGTAATTGCAGTCAATGACCTTGACTTTGATACTGTTGCAGATAATTTCGACAACTGCCCTAGCGTACCTAATACCGATCAAACTGATACAGACAATGATGCAGTAGGCGATGTATGTGAACCGCTGGCAGATGTTGATAACGATGGTTATCCGTTCAGCGTTGACGATGATGACAGCAACGCGCAGCGCTTGCTTGGCGATCCTGCAAACGCTGCAAGTTCTCCTGTGCTGTCAAGTGCATCGGCAATGCGACTGGGTAGGTTTGCATTGGAGATTGCCACGTCATCCAACTTTAACAATGCATCGGTGATCTTAACTGATGCAGAGTTTTCTCAGGCTGCGACAGGGCTTATTGGTTCCGCTGTTGGTGCTGATACTGAAACCAGCAGCTTGCTCGGAATTGCCGACCTTAACGTCCGTGGCGAACCCGGGCAGCTTGTGTCTGTTGTGGTTGATTTAAATACCAATCTTGCACTAAGGCCGATAGCAATGGTATTCACACAAAATACCCAATCCTGGCAAGAATATTCTCAGGCTGGATCTGAGCGCATAGCCAGTGCGCCTAAAGATAGCGGCGGTTGTCCAGCTACTGATAGTGGTAATTTCGTGGACGGCTTGCGCAGCGGAGAGCCGTGCATTTTAATGGTGCTTCAGGATGGTGGCGCGAACGACGGTGATGGTGAGAGCAATGGAACAACGTCTATTACGGTAGATTTTGCCAGCCGCGTTGCCAACTTAGTGATCAATGATACAGGCCCTGAGGTGATTAATCTGACACCAAGCACTGGCGGTGGTGGTGTTGTAAATTTCGCTACTTTGTTGTTCCTGCTTTTGGTGTTCGGGTACCGCACCCTGGTGTGCGGACAGCGTCAGCACCACTGGGTCATATCTGATTAAGGGTGATGTAAGATCTTTGACTGGCGACTAAGCCTGAACAACAATAAATGTAGATTCCAAAGTGCCAGGCACTGTGCATTCATGGTCTGGTAGTTCAATGAAAACCCAGTAAATACAACTATCTGCGTTCTCCGGCCCCCTTCGGAGAGCGCCTTTTTTTGGCTTTTCCGACATCTTCACTGAATTCAATTGTATACCCGTATAGCAACAGAAGCGGTGCTTATGTAACATCCAGCACCAAGGCGGGCGCAATAGGTAATCTAGAAGCGCTCTACCCACGTACCGCTTAATAAAACAGAAGTAAATAACTGTTTTAGTGCTCGACTCCCTATTTGCTAACGGTCTTTTTCAGCGGATTAGCACTGCATTAATTGCAGCAGATAAACGCCGCAGTCAATAAAAAAACAACATTCACGTTAAAAATATGCTTTTTCGTCTGCCTAGTAAAACTCTCAGTTGGTTGTTATATGATTTTTCGAACAGTGCGTATGTCCTTCTGGGCATGACGCTGTTTTTACCCTTATTCTATACAAGCCATATTCACACGGTTAACAACGCCAGCCAACAATGGGGTTTGCTGATTTCCCTGTCTCTTTTTATCGTTGCGATTTCTGCACCGTTTATAGGTGCACTTGCCGATAAAAATAAAAATCGTTTCAGATTGTTTTTGGCCTTAAATTTAATTTTCATTTCATCCGTTCTGGCGATAGCTATGGCTGAGAGCATACCCTCTATTGGCTATGAGGTATTGATCGTCACGGCAACATCGAGCTTTAGTCTGTGCCTGTTTTTATATGATTCACTAATGCCAGGCTATTTTAAAAAAATTGATTCTGTAAGCCAATCGGCTAAGGGCTGGGCCTTCGGTTACTTTGGAGGGTTTGCCTGCCTGTTAATAGCACTGAGCATACTTGGTTTTCGTATGCCAGCAAGCGCCACTGATTACCAGATAATATTGCGGGTAATTATCGTTTTCTATATTGCCTTCTCTTTACCTTTGCTGATTAGGATGTTTGAAGAAGCGCCAGGTGATCAAAATGAAATATCACTCATGAATGATGTCAGGAAGACACTAAGCGATATTATTAAAAATAAGCAAATTTTACTTTATCTGATTTGTGCGTTGGCATTGATGGATGGGCTAACAACATTGACATTTTTCATTTCGATTTATGCCAAATCTGTTCTTGGTTTTGAAACGCGCCATATTGTGATGTTAATCGTGTTTTTGCAGTGTGTTGCAGTGCCTGGAACCCTCTTTATTTCTCGTATTGCTGAGCGCGTGGGCGAACCCACTGTGCTGCTTTGGCTCGCTTTACTGTGGATATTTGTGACTGTGCTGGTTTATATCACTGACAGCCTTTATACTTTTTATCTGGTCGCTTTACTTGCCGGTACTTTGCTTGGGTCAACCCCCGCAATATTAAGAGGCTGGTATGCGCGACTGGTACCTAAAGATGCCAGGTCCCGTTATTTCGGATTCAATGCAATGGCCACACGTGTGGCTGCAGTATTCGGACCGCTAGCCTATGTACTAACGGCAAGTATTCTCAATGAACGGGTTGCTATATTAAGCGTAGTGCCATTGTTTGCATTGGCAATGTCATGTTTGTTGATTTATCGCATTAAGTTTAGTGAAACCAGTTGATATGGGTTTGAGTCGTAAGGTGTAAAAGCCAGGGAGATGTATGACAATAGTGAGAAGCTATATAACCTGACGTCTTTCCAATCGTTCTATCATGTATCTCTGGTTTTCAAAATTATAAGGTGAAAAGCTGATGTTTGATTACAGCCTGGTTCACTGGGCAACATTCGTTTCAGCAACTGTGATTCTGAACCTATCCCCTGGCCCTGATATGGCATTTATGCTGGGTCAAACTATTCGTGGAGGACGCGCTAAGGGTTTCGCTGCAATGTTTGGCATGTGGTTAGCCACTGCTTGTCATGCTGTGGTCGCAGCCTTTGGCTTATCAGCAATCTTGCTTGCGTCTGCAAGTGCTTTTTCTGTTATGAAATGGGCAGGTGCGCTCTATTTGGTTTGGCTTGGATATCAGGCTATTCGATCCAGTGGCTCCGCATTAATGCCGGATAATGAGGTCAATAACAGATCTGAAAACTCCAAAACAACTGTGTTTCGGCAAGGTTTTTTCGTGTGCTTATTGAATCCCAAGGTTGCTCTGTTTTTTTTGGCGTTCTTGCCACAATTTGTTGTGGCAGGTGCTGGCTCTACAACGTCGCAACTGTTGTTGCATGGCATTCTTGTCGTCGTTATCTCAGGTTTGGTTGAGCCGCCACTGATCATTATCGCGGACCGCCTGTCACAGCGTGTTAGAAACTCAGTTAGCGTAGGCCGATGGTTAAACCGTGCTCTAGGATGCTTATTTATCAGCTTGGGTATTAAATTGGCTATTTACAGACAGTAAAATCGCTGAAAAATTTGCGCTATAAGCTAAGTGGATGCATCCCCATAGCCGCCCGCAGTTGGCGTCTGTACTGTTACAGCTTCACCTGCCTTTAACGTTGTTTGCTCGCAGCCTGCTAAAACATCTTCACTACCGTCAAGTCGCCTGACAGTGGTTTTTCCTTTTTGCCCGTTACCACCACCTGCAAGACCCTGCGGAGCGAGTGTTCTGTGTGAGGATAAAATCGCACAAGTCATCTCTTCGAGAAAACGGATTGTTCGGATGGTGCCATCACCTGCATGCCATTGACCTTTGCCACCGCTGTCTTTATTGATGTGGAAATCTTCCAGTACGACAGGAAAGCGATACTCAAGCACTTCAGGATCGGTAAGCCGAGAATTGGTCATATGCACCTGCACCGCATCGGTGCCATTAAACCCAGGACCTGCTGGTGTGCCGGAGCAGATAGTTTCGTAGTATTGATGGTGTTCGTTGCCAAAAGTCAGATTATTCATCGTCCCTTGAGAGTTGGCCATAGCACCCAGTGCGCCCAGCAAAGTGTTTGTAACGTGCTGGCTGGTTTCAACATTGCCGGCAACAACGGCTGCCGGGTACTGTGGTTTAAGCATACAATCATCCGGGATGATGATATTGATTGGACGCAGGCAACCTGCATTGATTGGTATACTGCCGTTAACCAGCAAGCGAAAGCTATATAAAACGGCAGCTTGCGTAACAGGTGCTGGCGCGTTGAAGTTGGTTTTTTGTTGCTTCGATGTACCGGTAAAATCTACCGTGGCTTCACGCTTGTCCGCATCCACCGTTATTTTGACTTTAATGACGGCGCCCTGATCTGTCGTGGTTTCAAATTCAGCATCATGCAGTACATCAATCACTTGACGAACACTCTCTTCGGCGTTGTCCTGTACATGCTGCATATAAGACTGTACTACTGGCAAGCTGAAATTATCGACCATGTTGTTCAGCTCGATCACACCTTTTTCGTTCGCTGCAATACTCGCCTTTAAGTCTGCAACGTTCTGATGCACGTTACGAACGGGGTAGGGATGATCGGTCAGTAGTTCAATTAATGCCTCTTCTCTAAATTCACCTTGTTCAACCAACAACATATTGTCGAATAAAACACCTTCTTCATCGACGCTTGTGGCAAGTGGCGTCATGGAACCAGGTGCAGTACCGCCGACATCGGCATGGTGACCACGAGATGCAACATAGAAAAGAATCTGCTTCTGATCGTCGTCAAACATGGGAGTGACAACAGTGATGTCAGGTAGATGTGTGCCGCCGTTATAAGGTGCATTTAGCGCAAAAACATCACCGGGCCGAATACGCCCTTTGTTTTGCGCAATGATGGTCTCAACTGACTTGTCCATTGAGCCTAAGTGAACAGGAATATGTGGTGCATTCGCGACAAGGCTGCCATCGCTTGCAAAGATAGCGCAGGAAAAATCTACACGCTCTTTTATGTTGACTGAATACGCGGTGTTTTGAAGTGTTACGCCCATTTGTTCAGCGATAGACATGAACAGGTTGTTAAAC